>JAHZKN010000209.1 GCA_022600335.1 Alphaproteobacteria bacterium | reverse complement strand
TCATGTAGGTCAGAAGTTCACGGAACAGCGTATTGTGCATTTGGTCGACGTCCTCGTCGCGTTGCCGTACTTGATCAGCCGTCACAATGTCGCGCGCCGCATAGGCATCGAGAACATCATTCAGCATTTCCTGTACAATCCGGCTCATGCCGCGAAGAACGTTGTCGGAGGAGCCAACGGAGCGGATGTCACCAAGCACGCCAGAGCGTTTCGCAATGTTCTTGGCATAGTCTCCAATACGCTCAAGGTTTCCCGCTACTTTCAAGACGGCAATCACTGCGCGAAGATCTTGTGCTTTGGGCTGGCGCAAAACGAGGATGCGAACAACCGCATTGTCGACAGCCTGCTCAAGATCGTCGATCCGCGTGTCACTCTCTAAAACTTTTTTCCCAAGAATCTGATCATGACGCGTTAGGGCCGTGATCGAGTCGGAAATCTGTGTTTCAACGAGACCTCCCATTTCAACAATAAGACTCTCGATATTCTTAAGGTCGTCATCAAATGATTTGACGATATGTGCAGAAGTCATCGACGTGGCTCCTATTTAGCCAATCCGGCCAGTGATGTAGCTTTCAGTGCGTGTGTCTTTGGGAGTGGTAAAGATCTGTTCCGTTTCACCATGTTCCACGAGTTCTCCCATATGGAAAAACGCGGTACGTTGAGAAATGCGCGCGGCTTGATGCATGGAATGCGTCACAATAATGATCGTGAATTTCTTGCGGAGTTCGTCAATAAGCTCTTCGATGCGTGCGGTTGCCACGGGATCAAGGGCGGAGCACGGTTCATCCATCAAAATGACCTGGGGTTCGACGGCAATCGTCCGTGCGATGCACAAGCGCTGCTGTTGTCCGCCAGATAAACTGGTGCCTGAATCGTTGAGGCGGTCGGACACTTCATCCCAAAGGCCGGCCCGTTTCAAGCTGAATTCTACACGGTCTTGAAGTTCAGTTTTTGACGTTGTCATTTCATGAATGCGTAGGCCATAAGCCACGTTGTCGAAAATAGACTTCGGAAACGGATTGGCCTTTTGAAACACCATGCCGACATGAGCGCGCAGGGACACGACATCAACAGCAGGGTCGTAAATATCCTGGCCAGCGACCAGAATTTCACCCTCAACCCGGCAGATGTCGATCAAATCGTTCATCCGATTCAGGCACCGCAGGAATGTTGTCTTGCCGCAGCCCGATGGACCGATAAGAGATGTGACCTGGTTAGCAGGTGCATGCAACGACACATTGCTGAGCGCAACTTTGTCACCGTAAGACACGGTGACATTGTTTGCAGATATGACCGGTTGCACATCGCGTTGGTCCGCCTCAACAGCCGGCTCGTCGCGGTAGACGGGGTCTTGAATTGCGTTCATGCTCAACATATTAAAACCGCCGTTCAAATTTTCTACGAAGAAGAACCGCAGCCAGATTCATAACGACCAGAAAGGTCAATAGAACGATGATGGCTGCACACGTTTTTTCGAGGAACGCCCGCTCTGGGCTGTCGGCCCACAAAAAGATCTGAACCGGTAATGCTGTTGCAGGCGCGACGATGCTTTTTGGAACGTCAACGATAAACGCAACCATGCCAATCATGAGCAATGGTGCCGTCTCACCCAACGCCCGCGCCATGCCGACGATTGCCCCGGTAAGCATACCAGGCAGCGCCAGCGGAGCGACGTGATGAAATGTGGCTTGGATTTGGCTCGCGCCAAGTCCGAGTGCAGCTTCCCGAATGGAAGGCGGAACAGCCCGCAACGCTGCGCGCGAAGCGATGATGATGGTTGGTAGCGTCATCAAGGCGAGCACGATACCTCCAACAAGGGGCGAAGACCGCGGCAGGCCAAAGGTGTTCAAAAGAACAGCCAATCCCAAGAGCCCAAACACAATGGATGGCACGGCTGCTAGATTGTTGATGTTGACCTCAATGAGATCACTCCATCGGTTCTTAGGTGCGAATTCTTCGAGGTAAATGGCGGCCATAATCCCGACCGGAAACGATAATGCAAAACAAACCGCGAGGCTAAAAGCGGAACCTGCAAGTGCGCTCAGAATTCCCGCAAGTTCCGGTTCACGAGAATCTCCGGACAAAAAGAAGCGAGAATTGAAGCGGGTCTCAATGTCGCCTGCCTTTTTGAATTCATTTATCCAAGCCACTTCCTTGCTGCTGATGCGGTGGGTTTCTTCGCCGCCGCCGGATGCGTTGTGACTTTTGAAGAAGATATCGATGTCGTCAGAGGCTATGAACCAAATTTTCGGTGTGGTTCCAATGAGGCTAGGGTTGCGGAGAACCATATCACGCAACGTATAGGCCGCTTCGGAGCTGACGAGACCGTAAAGCTTACGCTTATCACGCCGTTTTGTGACATCTGAAAATTTGGTTCTTAAGGCCGCTTTGATGACCCCACCAAAGTCAGCGTTTTTAATTTCTTCCGCATTGATCTCAGCGGGATCTAAGAACACATCAAGCGCAATATGGGATTGGCGGAGCGCACCAGCGCCAATGACAGCGATTGACACGACCATTGTGATAAGAAATCCAATGGCAATCACGATCGCTACCCGCCCGATCCATTGGAAGCGGGCCTCTGCAGCGTGCCGACGTTTCAGTGCCGGGGTGATTTCTGTGAAACTCTTAGTCATCTAGTCATATTGTTCCCGATAATGTTTCACAATTTTCAGAGCGGCAACGTTCAGGAGCAAAGTAACGAAGAAGAGTAAAAGCCCAAGTGCGAATGCTGAAAGGGTCTTAGCGCTATCAAACTCTTGATCACCTGTCAGGAGCGCGACAATCTGAGCTGTAATTGTCGTCACAGCGTCCAAAGGATTCCCCGTCAAATTGGCGGCTAAGCCTGCTGCCATCACGACTATCATCGTTTCACCAATCGCCGCCGACGCGGCGAGCAAAAGACTGCCAGAGATGCCTGGCGTCGCCGCAGGAAGAACTACTCTGCGAACGGTCTCTGCGCGGGTCGCGCCAAGCCCAAGTGAGGCATCGCGCAGCGACTGCGGCACCGCGTTGATTGCATCATCGGAAAGCGAAGATACCAATGGGACAATCATGACGCCCATTGCCAAACCGGCAGCCAATGCGCTTTCTGAAGCGACCTCTAGTCCAAGACTTGTTCCGGTCAGACGGATATAGGGCGCAATCATAAGTGCTGCAAAAAACCCATAGACCACCGTTGGGATGCCGGCGAGAATTTCTAAGATTGGTTTGATGGTATCGCGCGTGCGTTTGTCTGCGTATTCAGCGAGGTAAACCGCTGATGCCAAGCCAAGTGGTGTTGCAACCGCCATTGCGATGGCGCTGATCAGCAATGTTCCTGTGATCAATGGCACGGCACCGAAGCTGCCGGCTGCCCCCACCTGATCATCGCGAATGGCAGTTTGCGGGCTCCATTCCAGGCCGAACAAAAAATCGGTAACTGGGACAATCGTAAAAAATCGAATGGATTCAAAAACAAGTGAAAAAACAATACCTACTGTCACCATCACGGCAACCAGAGAACACGCCACTAGGGCAAGTATGATCAGGTATTCTGGGACTCTCGAGCGCAGCCTTCTCGTAAAATCAATCGGGCCTGTGTGCGCGTCGTCCATAAATTTGCACCTTGAATACTCTTGGTTCAAAGAAATCAATACAGGCAGGCGTAACGCACGCCTGCCTGTATCTGGAAACTACATCGATAGATTCTGAAGGTTTTTGACCTTCGTGGACCAATCTTCGCGTTCCTCTTCAGACATTGGAATCAATCCTTTGTCAGCCAAGTACCCTTCCGGTCCCCAAGCTTTGTTGCTGGCAAACTCCGTAAGGAATTCTTTGATGCCAGGCGTGCTGCCAATATGTTGTTTTTTGACATAGAAAAACAGCGAGCGGGAAACAGGATAACTGCCATCAGCAATCTGTTCGAATTCCGGAGCAACACCGCTGATCTTGCTCCCTTGAACGGTATCTGAATTCTGATCCAGGAAGCTAAATCCAAACACGCCAAACGCTGCAGGGTTCGCATTCAACTTTTGCACAATCAGATTGTCGTTTTCGCCGGCTTCGACGAACGCGCCATCTTCACGGATCCGGTGACAGAGAGCCTTATAGGCTTTCTTATCTTTCTTTTTGAGCGCCTTGATCCAGTCAAAGGACTTACAGCCGCCCTCCATTGCGAGCTCAACAAAAGCATCGCGCGTGCCGGACGTTGGTGGTGGTCCCATAACTTCAATTTTCACGTCAGGCAGAGCAGGGTTGACATCTTTCCAGGTCTTGTAAGGGTTCGGCTTTGTCTTGCCTTCGCCCTCAGGCACGTCCTTGGCAAGAGCCAGGAAGATATCTCTAAGTGTCAGCTCCATGCGCTTGGATTTGCGGGAGTTGGCGAGAACAATGCCGTCGTAGCCAATTTTGACCTCAACAATATCCTTGATGCCGTTCTTGGCGCATTTCTCGACTTCGGATTTCTTGATGCGGCGTGAGGCGTTGGTAATATCTGGATGTGCATCTCCAACACCAGCGCAGAATAGCTTCAGGCCGCCGCCGGAGCCGGTGCTTTCAACAATTGGGGCCTTGAAGTCGGTTGATTTTCCAAATCGTTCCGCAACGGTTGTCGCAAATGGAAAAACCGTTGACGAGCCGACGATCTTGATCTGATCACGGGCTGTGGCCGCGTTTGAAACGGCTGTCAGTGCACCTGCACTGAGAATCGCAACTGCAACGAGAGATTTCGTGCTCAACATTTGTAAAACGCCCTCCTTTGGCGTGCTTCGACTGATCAGATTTGCCAGCCGATGCGCCTCCCCTAGGCCTTCGATGCATAGGAGTTATGACAGTTTTGCTACAGTTT
>JAHZKN010000208.1 GCA_022600335.1 Alphaproteobacteria bacterium | reverse complement strand
GACGATGCCATCGTTGTGGTTGAGAATGTCGAGCGCAACATGCGCCAAAACAGGCTCAACGCCCACGACGCTGCACTACGCGCTATGGAAGAGGTGCAGGGCCCTGTTGTCGCGATCGTTTTTGTTCTCTGCTCGGTCTTTATTCCAGTCGCTTTCCTCGGTGGCATTGCGGGCGAGCTCTACAAACAATTTGCAATCACAATTGCCGTATCGGTTGTGATCTCAGGCTTTGTTGCCCTCTCGCTTAGCCCCGCTTTGGCTGCACAAATTATCAAGCCACGCGAGCATGAAAATCGCGCTTCTAGAATGTTTAATGGCGCGCTCGAGTGGCTTACCGAAAAGTATTTGAAAATTGCCAGCTGGTTTTTACGCCACACTGTGATGGGCCTTACTATTTTTGCCGCCATCATCTGCGGTCTTGTGTGGTATGCAAAAACTGTGCCAACCAGCTTTGTTCCTGACGAAGATCAGGGGTATGTGATCGCCCTTGCAAATCTCCCCGATGGAGCAAGCTTAGATCGCAACATGAAAGTTGCCGACCAAATTCAGCAGATCGCAAACGCCCATCCCGGCGTCGAGCGCGTGATTGCACTCACTGGATTCTCCCTTTTGGAGAGCTTAGACCGCACAAACATCGGCACCAATTTTGTGATGCTCAAACCGTGGGATCAGCGCACCGCCAGAGGGTTGCATGCCGATGCGATTTTAGCCGATTTGCAACGCGAATTTATGGCAATACAAGATGCCGAGGTTGTTGTGGTGAATCCGCCGGCTATCCAAGGTTTAGGTACAGTTGGCGGTTTTGAGTTTTGGATTGAGAACCGTGGTGATGGAGGTGATAAGGCGCTCGAGAGGGCTGTAGATAGCTTTATCAAGGAGGCCTATGAGCACCCCGTTTTGGCAGGTGTACACACTACAGCACAATTTAACAACCTCCAGTTTTATGTCGATCTCGACCGCCCCAAAGCGCGCGCACTCGGCGTCTCAATTGGGGAGGCCTACGAGGCGCTGCAGGCGCTGCTCGGATCGGTCTACATCAACAACTTCAACAAGTATGGCCGCGTCTTTCAAGTGATTGTGCAAGCTCTTCCAGAGTACCGCGAGCGGGTGACAGATTTGGGTGATATGTATGTTAAATCGACACACGGACAAATGGTTCCACTAAAATCGTTTATGTCGATCACCCCACGTCGTGGGCCGAACCTCGTCTCCCGATTTAACGACTTTCCTGCTGCTGAAATCATTGCTGGGCCTGCGCCTGGTTACACTTCAGGTCAAGGCATTGCTGCCATGGAAGAGATCGCTGAAAAAGTACTTGGTCCCGACATGAACTACGGTTGGAGTGGTATGGCTTTTCAACAGATTGCAACCGGTGGCACATCATCTGTTGTGCTTCTTGCAGGGCTCATCATGATTTTCCTTGTCCTTGCTGCCCTCTACGAAAAGTGGTCACTTCCGCTCTCGATCTTAATGGCCGTTCCCTTTGGTGCATTCGGTGCATTCACCGCCGTCTTCATCCGCGGTATGCCAAACGATGTCTACTTCCAGATCGGTCTTGTCACGCTGATCGCGCTCTCTGCAAAAAATGCCATCCTGATTGTTGAATTTGCCAAAATCAAACACGAAGAGGGGATGGGTGTAGAGGAGGCTGCGATTGAGGCAGCTAAACTCCGATTCCGCGCCATCCTCATGACCTCGCTCACCTTTATACTCGGTGTAACCCCGCTCGTAATTAGCCAGGGCGCGGGCGCCGCCTCCCGCCACTCCGTAGGAACCGGGGTCCTCGGCGGCATGATCTCCGCCACGGTTTTGGCCCTCTGCTTTGTCCCGCTGTTCTTCAAGCTGTTCTACCGGGAGCATAAATGAGGTTTCTTCTGCTTCCCCTTCTTGTCCTGACCGGCTGCACGATGGCACCGCCTTATGAGCGGCCGCATGTGTCGATGCCGGATGAATGGCCTGTTTTGCCTTCAAGCAACGCAGTGAACGCTGAGTGGTGGTCGGCCTTTGGCGATGTGGTACTCGACGCCTATATTGATGAGGCGCTGCAGAGTAATGAAGACTTGAGGACGGCCATTGCGCGGGTCGATGCGTTTTATGCACGGGTGGGCATTGTCAAGTCTGAGCTCTATCCGCAGATTGAGGCGCCAGCGGGGGCTGAGCGTTTGCGCCAGTCTAAGACCGTGGAAGAGTTCATTCGCGGGCAACCGAATTTGTACGACATCTACTCGTTTGGATTGAAAGGGACGCTCGAGTTAGATATATGGGGAAAGGTCCGCAGCGCAACAAAGGAGGCTTTGGCTCAACTGGCAGGAGAGGTTGAGGTGCGTCGTTTTGTTGTCCTCAATTTGGTTCAATCTGTAGCATCGACCTACATCACTCTGCGCGCGCTTGACAAGCAACATGTGATTGCCAAAGAGACAGTAGAGGCGCGGCTCGAGGCGATGCGCATTGCTAAAATTCGCTTTGATCTAGGTCTCACCTCATTCATGCAGGTCGATCAGGCCCGCTCAGAGCTCGAGGCGGCACAAGTGCGAGAAAACGACATTGCAATCCAGATCGCATTTGGTGAGGATCAGCTCAACTTCCTCATCGGTCGTACTCACGGCAATATCATCCGAGGGAAATTGATTGACAATTTCCGCATGCCACCGAAAGTGCCTTCAGACATCCCATCACACTTGCTCACCCAGCGCCCCGACATCAAGGCCGCCGAGCAAAATCTCATTGCTGCCAATGCAAATATTGGCGTGGCTCGGGCCGAGTTTTTTCCCAATTTCAGTCTTACCGGAGCTGCAGGATTTGTGACGTCGGATCTGCACAATCTGGTCAAGCAGGGGTCGGGCAGTTGGCAGTATGGCGTAGATATTCTCCAGGCGGTTTTCACAGGTGGGCGACTCACTTCAAATCTACGCCTTTCAAAAGCGCAAAAGAGGGAAAAGCTCCACATCTACATTTCCACTGTCCAGAAGGCGTGTAGTCAAGTGCATGACGCTTTGGCAGACCACACCCTCACTCTGAAAAACCTTGCAACACTGCGCGATCGCGTTGCAACAACGCGCAGCTACTTCCGATTGGCTACGCTTCGCTACAACGAAGGGCAAACCGATTATCTAAACTACCTGGATGCCGAGAGACAGCTTTTCAACACCGAGCTTGAGTATGCACAAGCGCAAGGGGAGGCCTACACCACTCTCGTTGCAATCTATGCCGCCCTTGGGGGCGGCTGGGTGATTGAGGCAGACGGTATCGCCGAATTCTCAAACTATCGCTAAAGAAGCTGAATTATAGCTTAACCTCTTAGCCGCTTCCGAATATGAGGTAATGCATCATACGCTAGACACCCTACCCATATGGCAATGCCAAAGCCAAGGGATGCTGTACGATGATAGTCGAGG
>JAHZKN010000207.1 GCA_022600335.1 Alphaproteobacteria bacterium | reverse complement strand
ATCTAGTTGCAAGGACTTGCACGCCGACTCTTCGCAGTTTTGTTCAATTCAGAGACTCACACCCGCAACAATCTTCAAGTCAAAAAATTGATTTTTGCGGCGTCTTTTTCGTCGCTGCTTTTTGGCTTCATTACACTGTGTTCAGCAAAGCAAATTTTGCTGTGGACTCAATGCGATTCTCAACAGGCCTGTGGATGAAATGCAGGTCGTGGCCTGGGGAAAACTCATGTCAAGAGCGCACTTTCGTTCACCGATCTCATGGCTGTCGGTCACTTGCCGTGCGGTGCAGAAGTCGTTAAGAATTTATCCCAGTCACGGGCTGTGGACACGCGGGGTCGCAAGCCAACAGTCTTCGTCGACACCATCAGGTCGCGTCAAAGTGTTTTGGACCTGAACAGCGTACCCAAGTGTGTAGCGTATGCGTATTCGCCAGGCTTTATGCTTGGCGCACGTCGTGGTTTGTTTGCATTTTTGCTGCGTAGACTTAAGAGCCGGGCAGGTTTTGTTGTGGCTCTGGGACGGCAGTAAAGATGAGCGGGGTTGAATAGCGTGGGGGTAAAGCGCGAAGTTCGCGTGGAAGATGTATCCGTTTCCGATGTGTGGACAAAGCTTCAATCGGATCCTGGCACTGTGTTGATTGATGTGCGCTCGCGTTCAGAGTGGACGTTTGTCGGTCTGCCGGATCTCTCCACAATCGGCAAATCGGTTTTGACCATCGAATGGCAGACATTTCCTGACAACCAGATTGATCCGGAATTCGGAAATCGGTTGCACTCAGAGTTACAACGCTCAGGCGCGGGTGAGGACACGGAGTTGTTCTTTATCTGCCGGTCGGGCGGGCGCAGTCGCATGGCTGCAGAGGTCCTAGCAGCGCAGCATGGGTATCGCCGCTGTTACAACGTGGCAGAGGGCTTTGAAGGAGGGCTCGACGCCAATCGGCATCGCGGTAAAGCCAGTGGTTGGAAGGCGGCTGGGTTGCCGTGGGTGCAAGGTTAAAGGTTTCAAGGGTAGTCGGTTCAACAGTAATGCGTGAAGGGTGAAAGGATAATTTCTAGAGAGGTTTTGGCGTACTGCCGGAGGGCTCGGCAGGGCAAACCAAAGGGTCTCAAAGAAAACAAGAAGACTGAAGCAAAACTGTGCGGGGTAATGAAATGCAAACGCTTCATACGACGGAAGAGACAAAGGCTGCGACGGGCAAAACAGCAGCAAAAACAACATCGAAATCAGGTAAGTCGGGCACCGACGGACAAGGCAGTAAAGTGCGGGCAATGCTGCGGGCGCGTCTTGGTGACGATATCTACACAAGTTGGTTCAACGCACTGGAATTCGACAACTTCGATGGCAAGACCGTCACCGTATCTGTACCGGTCAAGTTTCTCTGCAATTGGATTCAATCGCATTACAGCGACGATCTTCTAACTTGCTGCCAGGCGGAGTTTAAAACCGCCGAGCGCGTTAATGTTGTTTTGCGCCAACCCGGCGGCGGTGCAGGTGTTCGCCAACCTGACCAATCACACGAAGCCGGTGGTGCAGCGCATGGCCGACAATCAACTCAGCGTGGCGCGTCTGGTTTTGACGCGCGGTCCACTGCGCAATCACCACTCAGTGGCTCGCTGCCTGGCATTAATCCAGCTGCGCGCACTCAGGTCGGTGGTTTTGAAGGATCTCCCCTTGATCCGCGCTACACATTTGAGAGCTTTGTTGTCGGTCCAGCAAACCGCTTGGCCCACGCTGGTGCAACCCAGGTTGCCGAAACGGTAATGAACAACAATCCAGGCTTTAACCCGCTCTATATTCACTCTTCGGTTGGGCTTGGAAAAACTCACTTGCTGCATGCTGTCGCTTGGGAAGTGAAACGGCGCATTCCGCAAGCTCAGGTGCTTTATCTGACTGCAGAACGCTTCCGTTATCAGTTTGTTGAGGCACTGCGTAGCCAAGACCCAATGTCATTCAAAGAAAAGTTCCGCGGCATCAACGTGCTGCTGATTGATGATCTTGAGTTTATGCACGGCGAGAAAACCGAGGAAGAGTTTGACCACATCGTCAATACATTGTTGGACGGCGGGCGCCAGATTGTGGTCGCTTCAGCGCGCGCTCCAGGTCAGATCGAGCATCTCAATGAACGCATGCGGTCTCGCTTGCAGCGTGGCTTGGTCGCCGAAATTGGCTCTTTCGATCATGATCTACGGGTCAAGGTTCTCGAAGCACGGGTTGCTGATAAGAAGGCCATTGATGCCACGTTCTCGCTGGCACCAGAGATTTTAGAACTTCTCGCAAGTCGCTTGACAGAAAGCGGTCGTGAACTGGAAGGCGCCGTCACTCGGCTTTATGCCACGTGGCAATATATGCGCACGCCGATCACGATCGATATTGCGGAGACGGTTATTCGAGACTTGGTACAGGGCATTGAGCCGCGTCGCATCAAGATCGAAGACATTCTGCGCATCATCTCGCGCCACTACGGCGTCTCGAAGAGTGATCTGTTGTCACAACGCAGACACCGTTCTGTGGTCTGGCCACGTCAGATCGGCATGTATTTGGCAAAGCAGCTGACGCAACGCTCGTTGCCAGAGATCGGGCGCCGCTTTGGCAATCGCGATCACACGACCGTACTGCACGCCATTCGCAAGATCGAAGGCCTGCTTGGCGATAATGTTCGCCTGCGCGATGAGATCGACGAATTGAAGAAGATCCTGAGCCACTGATAATTGGCACTCTCAGTGACCCGCAGGGTTGCTTAATATCACGTCACATGAATCGGACCCGGCGCGGACATCTGCGCCGGGTTCTTCGGTTTTTGGGTGCGGGCTAAGTTTTGTTAGCTATGATCTCGCGCTGTTGCGTGGTGCAGGCCCAAAATCAGCTTGTTTTCGGCTGGTTTTGCGCCGTAGAGACACAACGCGCCCTTGAAAAACTCGCCTCAATAGGGTCAAAGTGCGGTCCTCTTAAGCGAATCTTTCCCATCCAGGTAGGCGTCTCGATGAGGTCATATTGGCCGCGGCGAAGGTGACGCTTGAATTTAAACTCCTAACCCGCCGAGGCGACTGATGCGGCTTGTGATTGAACGCGGTGAACTGCTCCGAGCATTGGGGCATGTAACGAGCGTCGTTGAGCGTCGGACAACCATTCCCATTCTGTCCAATGTCCTATTGAAGGCATCCGGCAGCAAGTTGGAATTTAAAGCGACGGACCTTGAGCGCGAGGTTATGGAGGAAGCGGCTGCTGACGTTGGTGGGGCAGGTGCCGTCACGGTACCTGCTCATGTGCTGCACGACATCGTGCGCAAATTACCCGACGGATCGCAGGTCGAAATTAAACGAGACGGTGACAAAGATCGCGTCACGATCACCTCAGGCCAGTCCGTTTTTGCGCTACAGGCCTTGCCACCGGAAGACTTCCCAGATCTTGCTGCGGGAGATCTTGGAACAACCTTTGATTTGAAGGCGAGCGATCTCAAGCGTTTGCTTGATAAAACCCGGTTTGCCATCTCCACGGAAGAAACGCGCTACTACTTGAATGGTATCTATCTGCACACCGCAGGCGAAGCCAAAAAGCAGATGCTGCGCGCGGTGGCGACCGATGGGCATCGTTTGGCGCAAGTTGAACTTGATTTGCCGAAGGGTGCAAAGGGCATGCCCGGCGTGATTATTCCACGCAAGACTGTGCATGAGCTGCATCGCCTGCTCGAAGCGAGCTCCGGTACGGTATCCATATCCGTCAATGAATCGAAAGTGCGTTTTGTTACCGGCACCATAACGTTGGTGTCCAAGCTTATAGATGGAACGTTTCCTGATTACGCGCGTGTGATTCCGCAAAATAATGACAAGGAACTGGT
>JAHZKN010000206.1 GCA_022600335.1 Alphaproteobacteria bacterium | reverse complement strand
TTGTCGGCATCGGTATTGGAACGCAGCTTGCGATCAACGGAACTGCCGCCCATGCGTTCTGCCACATTCTCTACAAAGCGTTGTTGTTCATGTCGATGGGCGCGGTGCTGTTCCGTGTTGGCACAATCAAAGGCTCTGAGCTTGGCGGGCTCTACAAGTCGATGCCTTGGACAACTGTGTTCTGCATTGTCGGTGCGGCGTCGATTTCTGCATTCCCCTTGTTCTCAGGCTTTGTCACCAAGGCGATGATTATGTCGGCTGCGATGAAGGAAGGTTATTTCTGGACTTGGATCATTTTATTGTTTGCAAGTGCAGGTGTGTTCCATCATGCCGGCATCAAGATCCCATATTTTGCATTCTTTGCGCATGACTCTGGCAAACGCTGCGAAGAAGCACCGTGGAATATGTTGATTGCAATGGGCCTGACCGCAGCAGCATGTATCGCGATCGGTTGTCTTCCAGTCTACTTCTACCAACTTCTGCCCTATGGTGGCGGTTATGAGCCTTACACCACGGAGCACGTGATTACCCAGTTGCAGTTGTTGATGTTCTCGGCGTTGGCTTTTGCAATTTTGATGCGCACGGGCGTTTATCCGCCCGAACTCAAGTCGGTCAATCTCGATACCGATTGGTTCTATCGTCGCCTTGGACTGAACGTGGTCAACGCTGTTGCAAGACTTGCTGCCACGGCGCGCGCGTCTTTTGGGTCCATGGTCGATGGGTTTACGACCGCACTAGGCGGCACACTGCATCGCCACCACGGACCAGATGGTGTCTTGGGTCGCACATGGCCAACCGGCACCATGGCGTTTTGGACCACTGTGATGCTCGCTGCTTATCTTGTTTTCGCGTATGTGAACTAGTGCCGCGTAACGTGTCCAGCTCTGCGGTTTTGCGCAGGTCTCTATGTTCCCCCGGCATCCGTAAACGTGGCGTGTGCGTTTGCGATAGCTTCCGGATTGCGATCGGTGCTGTAGTAGTTGCCGAGCACGAGAACATCCATGTCGGTGCGTAGGAAGCACGAGATGGCATGATCAGGATTGTTGACCACCGGTTCCTGACGATTGAAGCTTGTGTTTAGAATAACTGGAATGCCGGTTATTTTTTCATAGGCGGCAATCAAGTCATAGTAGCGCGGATTGGCATCACGCTGGATGGTTTGAATGCGCCCTGTTCCGTCAACGTGAGCGGCAGCTGGAATGGCGTCCAACTTCTCAGGTCGAATGCGAGGTGCCATCGTCATAAATGGATCAGCAGTGTTAAAATCAAAATACTCTTCCAATCGCTCGACAAGAATAACCGGAGCGAAGGGGCGGAACGCTTCGCGGTGTTTGATGCGTGCGTTGATGAGATCCTTCATGGTGTTTGAGCGGGCATCCGACAGAATGGAGCGGTTGCCAAGTGCACGCGGGCCAATTTCTGCAGCACCCTGGAACCAACCGACAATCTTTTGCTCGCTCAGGTCTTGCGCGGTGCGGCTGAGCAATGTCGCATCATCAAACCTTTCAAAGGTTAGGCCTGCACGTTCTAGCGCTGTCACAATTTCATGATCATCATACTGGGCACCGTAGTAGGCGTGAGTCAGCACCTGCTCGCGTGGTTTGTTTAGTGTTTGATGCCAGTGCCACAGTGTGCTGCCGAGGACGACGCCAGAATCGGATGCCACTGGCGGCACCCAAACATTCTCGTAATCTGTTTCCTCGACAATGCGGGCGTTGGCCACGCAGTTGAGTGCAACCCCACCACTGAGCACCAGATTGCGCGAAGGATGGCGACGGGAAAGTTCTCGCACCACGTGCAGGATTGTATCTTCCGTAACTTTCTGTAGGGCAAAGGCGAGGTCACGATGTTGATCTGTGATGGTCTCGCCTGGTAGGCGTGGGGCGCCGAACATTTTATGAAAGGACGCGTGAAACGGATCGAGGAATCCGTGCGTGTTGTATTTCATGTGCTCGCGGTTGATCGCAAATTGGCCATCTGGCAGCAACGTCACGAGTTTACGGACATCGTCGACATAAGTTGGTCCGCCGCAGGCAGCGAGCGCCATCACCGTACCTTCTTGGAAAACAGGGAAACCTAAATGTTCCGAAATGCAGGTGTAGAGCATGCCAAGTGAATCAAAGAAATCTTTCGTCCACAGTTGCTCAAGGTGATTGCCCTGGCCCAGGTAAACGCTGGTTGCTGTTTCATCGCCATAGCCGTCCATAACCAGTACGGTGGCATCTTCAAAGGGTGACAGGAAGTAAATCGAGGCATGTGCATCGTGATGAGCAACCTGATGCAACTTGGGTAGATTCTTGTAACCAACGCGTTTTCCCAACTGCAGCCAGATACGCATTGGAATGTTGACGGTCGCAGTATCTTGGGTCTTGTGGGCGGCTGGGCGCAGCAAATTGAGACTAGCGGGCAAATTGCCTGTGACGGCTTTGAGGACCGACCGTCGCAACAGTTTCATATTCCAGGGGGTGGTGAGGGCATCAAAGTCTTGGATGTCAAACCCTTGCCGGCCAAAGATTTCGTCGATGGCATGTTCGGGAAAGGCCTTCGTGTGCTTCTCGCGGTTGAAGCGTTCCTCTTCCAGTACAATAAGTGGTCGGCCATTTTGCAGGACTGCAGCGCCGGTATCGTGTGATTTGGTTACAATGCCGAGAATGTTCAACGACGTTCCCCCTAGTCGAGTTTATTGAAGCCCCCCTGAGCAGCGGGGGCATTCATCAGCCACTAGACACTAAAAAGTGTCTCAGCCGCAGATGAGTACACGGTTTGCTTAACGACTCATACAAGATCAAGGGCCTTTACAGGCACGATAAGCGACCCTAAATGGCATCACGACCCTTTTTACGGTAACGCACCAAGGCCGCAGCGAGCCATGGCCTAGGTGCCCCCGTAGCACACAGGACACGGCATCGCACGCTGCCGATCTGAGATTGAGCAGAAATCAGTCCTGAACGCGCCGGTGAGCGGAGACTTATAAGAGACATGGAAAAATTTGCATCTGCAGCAGATTTTGTCAAAAAGCGATCTCCAGTTTTGCCGGTTTTGGCGGCACGTCCGCATGCGGCAGGCCGTGCGGCACGGTGGTTTTTAGAAAACTTTCCCGGCGACGTTGCCTACGCTTACAAGGCCAACGCTTCGGTGTTTTTGATTGGTGCGCTTTACGGAGCCGGCATCCGCCATTTTGATGTCGCTTCGGTGGCAGAGCTGGAAGACGCCATTACAATTCCCAATGCCAACTTGCATTTTATGCATCCGGTGAAAACGCGGTTTGCAATTCGCCGTGCCTATCATGATTTTGGTTTGAATACGTTTGCCCTTGATAGCGAAGACGAGCTTCAAAAGATCGTCGAAGAAACGATGGGTCCTTCCGGGCCTGCCAAAGATCTCAATTTGTTTGTCCGCGTCGCAGTGCCGGCCATCAACAGCCGCATTCCGCTGGAACACAAATTCGGCGTTTCTGGTGATGCCGCTGCGCAATTGTTGATTAAAGCCCGGCAAGTTGCAGCTCAGGTGGGCATTACGTTTCATGTCGGATCGCAGACCACAACGCCAGATGCCTATGTGTCTGCTTTAGAAGAGATCCATAAGTTGATCGTTCTGTCTGGTGTGGTGATAGACCGGCTAGACGTCGGCGGCGGTTTTCCTTCCGTTTACCCAGATAGCCGCCCCGCACCGTTGAGCGACTTCATTACCGCAATAGAGGATGGCGTGCGCAGCTTGCCGATGAGGGAGAATGTTCGCCTGATGTGTGAACCAGGCCGCGCGTTGGTGGCAGAGGCGGAAAGCCTTATTGTGCGTGTCGATGCCCGGCGAGGCAATGAGCTATTTATCAATGATGGCGGCTACGGCGTTTTATTTGATGCTGCACATTTGGATTTTGTCTATCCGGTGCAGGCTGTGTCGCGTCCTGTGGACTCACGCGAGGAGATGATTCCGTTTTCATTGTGGGGGCCAACGTGCGATTCCATCGATTATATGGCTGGACCGTTTGTGTTGCCGGCATCGATTCAAGAAGGCGACTACATTGAGATTGGGAATGTTGGTGCTTATGGTCGCGCCTTGGCAGGGAGGTTTAACGGCTATGGCGCCTACGACGATGTGATCCTGCTCGATGCACCGTTGTTGTCGATTTATCCCGATGAAGCGGAAGACCAAGTTGGTGAAGGATTGCCGTTGTCGTCCTAGCTGCTGGTTCGATCTCTCATCTGCATAGTGTAGCAACGGATTGCGCCGCAAATTGAAACACACTCTATGACTGTACCAGCACCCGACTTTGACTATTTGCCTGGCGCGGAAAGCTTCCTTGATCCAGAGCGCGAGGATTGCAATCAGCCGACGGCAGCCCGCGCCGTTGTCATCCCCTTCGGCCTAGAGGCCAGTGTCAGTTATGGCGGCGGTACGGCCAAGGGTCCTGAAGCGATCCTCAAAGCCAGCCATCAATTGGAGCTTTATGACGAAGAGTTTGGCACAGAGCCCTATCTCCAGTATGGCATCGCTGCACTTCGGCCGCTAACGCCCAAAGCACGATTAGAAGACGCGCTTGACCAACTATCCGGCGTCGTGGGGAGAGTTCTTGATCAGAAAAAATTTCCACTTGTGTTGGGCGGCGAGCACTCTTTAACGGCGGGAGCTATTCGTCCCTTTGCTGCCGCTTACCCGGATCTTGTAGTGTTGCAATTCGATGCCCACGCCGATCTGCGGGACGGCTATCTTGGCGAACACTTTAGTCACGCGTCTGCTATGCGCCGCGCGCTAGATTTTCCAGGCATTCGTGTTGTGTCGGTCGGGGTCCGCGCTATCTCAGCTGGTGAAGTCGCCTACTATGATGCCAACCAGGACCGCGTTACAATCCACTATGCCAAGGACCAGGCGAATTGGGTTCTCTCAGAGATCGTGCGCCCACTGAGCGGACATCCAATGTACGTTACGTTTGACGTTGATGTTTTTGACGGTTCAATGATGCCTGCAACCGGTACGCCAACACCAGGTGGCCTCGACTTTTGGCAGGCCATGATCATCCTGCGCGCTGCAGGTGAGGTGGGTACAATCGTTGGCGGCGATGTGGTGGAGCTGGCTCCGATTGCTGGACTGCATGCCTGCGATTATCTTGCAGCACAGGTGGCCTACAAGCTGATGAGCACTGCGCTTGCAGAGCGACGCTAGCGCCGCTTGGCAGAAAGTTTTCCACACCAGCAAATTCATAAGCGGCTTCAAGGCCGATTCTCCAGCGACTCAATTTAAGTCTGGTTTCATCGCATGATGAGGACTTGATTGATGAGCATGGGATTGTTGCAGCATCGTCTTAGAAAGACGATTGAGCGGTTAAGACCACCGGAGTCTGAGCCCGTGCGCGTGGATCGCGACAAACTTAGGACGACACTCATTCAGTGTGAATCTGAAGTGCGGGCTATGCGTCGCGAGTTGCAGGCGACAGTGCACCCAGGACCGCATCGGGTCGCCACCCCAACGTGTCGATATTAGATTGAAGCGAGGGTCATCAAGGTTGGTGTGTGCGCCCTAAACCAACCGATGGACATTGTTGACTTGTAGTCGGCGCGCTTTGCGTGGGGCTTCGAAAACATGAACGGGCTTGGCGTCTTCCTCGGTTGGAGAGCATGCATCCCTCGGGGTTCCCAAGGCAGTGTGCTCTCGCTCTAGTCTCAGCAAGTCGGCGGGCAGCTGCAACACACCTCGTGTGGATGTTGTTTGGCCGACCAGTGTCGCGTCTACGGATTTCACCAGTTTGGTGTGAAAAATTTCACCTTCAAAAAACGCACCACTTTTTAAGGTCACTGGTCCAGCCATAGCTCGACCAACGATCTGACCCTGCACAGTAAGGGTGCGGGTCGTTGCGGTTCCAAACAAATAGCCATCTGGGCCGACCACCAACTCCGAACAAATCAACTCGCCATCAAACCATCCATCGAGTTGAATGCGACCGGCAGCTAACAACGTGCCGCGCATTCGGTTGTGGCTTTCGATGACAAGCATATATACGCCCCGTTTTTCGGATGAAGACCTTGCTCCCATCCGTTTAAGCGGCGAACGTTGGCTGCAAAATGGCAGACGTGATGGATTGGATTTGCGTTTTGTTATACTCAGCGTGATGTCATTCGCTATGTTGAATGACAAAACGATAGACGCCGTTCGTAAAATCTGAGCTGACGAGAGTGTGGCCAGTGGCTTTGCAAAACGCTTCAAAGTCCTGCGTGGCGCCGGGGTCCGTTGCGAGAATTTCCAAGGTGCCACCGGGCGCAATCTCACGCATTGCCTTTTTGGTTTTCAAAATCGGCAACGGGCAAGCCAGCCCTTGAGTATCGAGAATCTGATCGGCCATCATTTTGATTCGCTTTATTTGTGCCCCCCGTGGCCCATGTAAATCTACGAGCTTGGCAGGCTTGATGTCTTTACGTCAGCCTTTGCTACGGCTCAAGGCGGCTGTTCAGCAACATCTAGCGAGGCCGGGGGCCTGAGACGAGCAGAAAAACTTGCACCTAATTGCCGGCGAGGGCACACAGGAGGGCGTGATTCCGGGGGCAAACCACTTCAGATCGGTCTCGGGGGAGAACCCTCGCATGTAACGAGCGCAGGCTGATGCCGCGGGTTCGTTTTACAATGGAGCTTTTTAGGGCATTCAATGACAGATCCGGCATCAGAGCAGCAATCAACCCTTAGCGTTGCAGGATTGCACAAGCTTGGATTTGTCGGGATTTCTAGCCCGATCCTTTGGAGTGTTGTGTTCGCCATCATCACAGTCGTAGCAGCCCTCGGGATCGGGCGCTTGCAAGTTGATGACTCGCTATCCGAGCTATTTCGCAGCGACACCAAAGAATTTCGTCAATACGAAGAAATCGACAAACGCTTTCCTTCGAGCGAGTACGATGTTCTGGTTGTCGTTGAGGGTAAAGACCTCTTAAAGCGCCAACAGCTGACAGCGTTTGGTGAAGCGGCGATCGAGCTTCAACTGGCAGACGGCGTTGAAGGCATTGTCTCGATGCTTTCTGCGCGCGGCAAACCAGATGCCACCGGCTATGCCGCACCACTGGTCCCGGATGAATTGCCGGAGGACGCTGCAGCCTATGATCAGATCATCAAGACAATGCGCGACAATGACATTGTCAAAGGAAAATTCCTGTCAGACGATGGCGAGTTGGCTCTGATTGTTCTGGCGTTGGACCGTCAAATCGTCAAACAGCAGACGGCACGCGTCGTGATTGGTGGCATCAAAGATACGATCACGCCGATTCTTAACGACGCAGGCTTAAGGTACAAACTCACCGGCGCGCCTGTGATGCAACTTGAGATTCG
>JAHZKN010000205.1 GCA_022600335.1 Alphaproteobacteria bacterium | reverse complement strand
TGTGCTCGATGCGGGTCGCGGCGGCCACGGTATGGATGATCTTGCGATGCGTCATCTGGGTCATGCGTGCATTAGCTATTCCAAAGTCATGGAGGCGGTGCCGGGCAAAAAGAAAAGCGACAAGAGTTTTGCGCAAGTGCCGCTAGACGATGCGACGGCGTATGCGGCAGAAGACGCCGACGTGACGTTCAGGCTTTGGATGTTGTTTAAAGCGCGGTTGGCATCAGAACGTTTAGCGACCGTCTATGAAACGTTAGAGCGCCCACTGGTGCCGGTCATTGTTGCGATGGAGCAGGCCGGTATCGAAGTCGATCGCGCCATCCTGGCGCGTCTCTCAGCAACATTTGCCGAGCGCGCGGCCAAATTGGAAGAGACGGTTTATGAGTTGGCCGGCAAAACGTTCAACCTTGCCAGCCCTAAGCAGCTGGGCGAACTGTTGTTCGATCACTTGAAATTGCCGGGCGGCAAGAAAACCAAGTCCGGGCAGTGGGAGACGCGTGCCACTTTATTGGATGATCTGGCAGCCAATGAAGACTTGCCCGACGATGCGCGTAAGCTTGTGAACACCATGGTGGAATGGCGGCAGCTGACAAAATTGCGCTCAACGTACACCGATGCGCTGCCCCATTTTCTCAACGAGGACACCGGGCGTATTCACACCAGCTATGCGCTGGCGGCCACAACGACGGGACGGCTTGCCTCGTCAGACCCGAATTTGCAGAACATTCCAATTCGCACCAAAGAGGGGCGCGAAATTCGCACTGCGTTCGTGGCGCGCAAAGGCACCAAGCTGATTTCGGCCGACTATTCTCAGATTGAGTTGCGCGTGTTGGCACACATTGCAAACATTCCACAATTGAAAAAAGCATTTGATGAGGGTTTGGATATTCATGCCATGACGGCATCGGAAATGTTTGGTGTTCCCATCAAGGAGATGACAGCAGACGTGCGCCGGCGCGCCAAGGCGATCAACTTTGGCATCATCTACGGCATCTCTGCATTTGGGTTGGCCAATCAATTGGCGATATCCCGCCACGATGCGGCGGACTATATCAAAACGTACTTCGAGCGCTTTCCGGGTATCAAAGCCTACATGGAGCAAACGAAAGCGCAGGTGCGCGAGGCGGGTTATGTGGAGACCATCTTCGGTCGCCGGATTCATTATCCGCAAATCAACACCAAGAACCCATCGATGCGCGGTTTTCTGGAACGTGCTGCTATCAATGCGCCGATCCAAGGCAGTGCAGCGGATATTATCCGCCGTGCCATGATCCGAATGCCCGCTGCGCTAAACGATGCGGGCCTTGAAGACGTGCGCATGCTGTTGCAAGTGCACGATGAACTGATCTTTGAGGTGCCGACCAAGCAGGTGACCAAGGTTCAGGCCCTGGTGACCTCGGTGATGGAACATGCCGTTGAGCCGGCGGTGCAGCTTTCCGTGCCGCTCAAGGTCGATGCCCATGCGGCATCAAACTGGGACGAGGCGCACTAGGGTGTTTCAGATTTAAGTCGAACCACCCGCTCCCCTGCCCGGATTTTGTGATCAACGGACGGGCTATAAATTTGCCCCCAGTTCGATTGACGGGTTCGCTGCGACGACACCTGCCTAGAATCTGCGCAACGTCAATATAACATACTGATTTTAATAGATTTTTCTCAATAAGAATTCTCGATCAGGGTGATAACGAATTCTGATCTTTTGATCACGCAATTGCGATTTGAGGTTATCGGGGCTGTTGGATATGTTCAGCTCATCAAACGGGCGGAAGGCGATCCGCCAGGATGTGTGAAAATAAGCACTTAAGATTTGAAGAGGAGATCATTATGAAAGTTTGGACAAAACCAGCTGTACGTGAGCAAGAAGTTGGCCTTGAAGTTACTTCTTATCTCCCAGCAGAAATCGACGTCATCTAAACGACGCTTGATTAACCAGTTCTGACGCGGCGGCTCTTTCGGGCCGCCGTGTTTTTTTGTGTTGATTTTGTGCGTGGGTAGTGAGGCGGTGCGCATCTGACGTCGGAGGGTACGCCATCCTTGCCAACACGTCCCAAAGGTGTGTTGGGCATTCGCTCCAGCGTTCCAACCAACGTTAGCCCGGTGACGTCTGCTGTTGGCAAAAGGGAACAGTGCCTTACTGAGCAACAGCGACGTGAGGGGTCATAAGCTGACCTTCTCGGTGACATGAACAATAGTAGTCTCCGACCATACCCAAGTTATTTATTATCCATTGTGGGGGGGGTACATCAGCCCTTCGCGAACCAGCATTTTTTAACGGCTAAGGTTTGCGCCATCACCAAACCATCTCTCGCCACGAAATCATTGCCCGCTGCCTGACCAAAGGCCAGACAGGCCAGCTTGTTACACCAATGCCTGGTGACCTTATGCGCGCCTTGCGACAATTTGGGCACGGGTTACTGCGTCCGACACGTTTCTAATGTCACAGTACTGAAATACGAGTCTGGTTGGTCTCCCAGTATCGAGCAATCGTAAGGGAGCAGTCTCGTGACAAGCGGTAGCGACGTAGACCAGCGTTATCGTTCCGTGTTCATTTCTGATTTTCACCTCGGAACGCGCGCATCACAGACTGAAGCCCTTCTAAGCTTTCTCAAGCATGTTGAAGCCGACACCTATTACCTTGTCGGAGACATTATTGATTTTTGGAAGGTAAGGCGCGGGCCTGTATGGCCGCTGTCTCACAATGCTGTCCTGCAAAAATTATTGCGCAAAGTGCGCAAAGGCGCCCGCATCGTCTTCATACCAGGCAATCATGATGAAGCCCTCCGCGACTTTTGCGGACAGACATTCGGCGGAATTGAAGTGGTGCAAGAAACCGTTCACACTCAGCCGGATGGCAGGCGTTATCTGGTCATGCATGGCGATGAATTCGATGTCG
>JAHZKN010000204.1 GCA_022600335.1 Alphaproteobacteria bacterium | reverse complement strand
GGATCGCCTCTTTGACTTTGCGCTCTATTGTGCGTTGATTGGTGAGCAAGAAGTTTTTGGCAACCTGCTGTGTAATCGTCGAGGCCCCTTCTGGGCGGCGTTTCGAACCTTCAATCTTACCTTGGATCAACTTATAGACCGCACGCGCAATGCCTTGGAAATCAAGCCCGCCATGTTCGTAAAAACGACTGTCTTCTGCGGATAGAAAAGCGGCCGTCACCAACTTTGGCACTGTATTGATTGGAACAAAAATACGCCGCTCTTTGGCGTACTCAGCAATCAACGCACCGTTGTGGGCGTGAATGCGGGTCATCACCGGTGGCTCGTAGCTCGCAAGGCGCTCGTAGCTCGGCAGATCCTTCGACGCATCCCAGAAGATATAAGCAACAGCTGCGGAGGCAACAAGAAATAGCGCAACGCCTGCCCCAAAGCTGTAGCCAAGAAAACTCAGCAACCAGCTTCTGCTGCGCCGCTTGCGTCTCTTGCGAGGCTTTTGCGGCTGTGGGGGTGGCAAGGTTGCGGCTCTCATCGGCCTTTTTTGTAATCCTCATCAGCCAGGCAGGTCACACCGGCGGCTCCGGTTGCTTCCCGCATGACGCGCCAATTCATGTCTGCGTTATGGTCCCAGATTTCTAAGCCCGGTTTCCTCCTCAGGGCACCCGAGGCTGGTCGGCCATTGCGTGCCCTGTGATCCTACACCCGACGTGGACCCAACAGATGGGGTCAAGGTCGCCGAGCCAGGTTAAAATAGCATGGATTGTGGCGGTACATCGTCCGCCCTGTGGGTCCATTGCCACATATACTCGGCCTACAGAGGGTTGTTTTTCAACGGTGTTGTACGAACATAACCAAAATCTGCGACAACAAGCCACCACCGGCAGGAAATTGCGGAGCCTGTTCCACAGACTTCGACTGTCAAGCAAGATCCTGATTCGACTGCCCTTTCACCATGCCAACGCATAAAGATAGGGGGCTGGTTGAGACCCACTTGAACCCATTATCCCCTGCACCGACGACACAAGACCACTGTCAATTTCAGGAAGCTGACCTGACCATGATCAACCCGCCAGCCCCATTCGCCCTAACTGAATCTGAAGCCGTGCTGGTCCAGCAGCATCAGTCGCTGCGGCAAGCGCAATTTGCGCGCAAAGGACGGATGCAACGGATCGCAAGTGTCGTTGTCCCCGTATTTGCACTTGCCGTGCTTTTTGCCACCGAATGGTTTGTCTACGACGGCGCTATGCCGGGTGACCTCTTTTTTGGCGTGATCATCGCCTACCTGTTCGGCCTGTTCTCTCAAATCCTGCTCATGAAGCTGTTTGTAGCCGACACCAAATCCCGCATGCTGCAAAGCGTGCCGCAGGTTTGGGAAACGCGCCATATCACACTTGATGATGGTGGTGTGCACCACGTATCCGACACATCCAAGACAACATATGCCTGGTCCAGCATTTCGGAAATTGAAAACAAAGACAACATACTGTTTTTGTGGATTCATGCATTCTCTGCGATTGTCATCCCTCATCGCGCATTTGCAACATCCCAAGACGTCACCGCGTTCGAAGCTGAAGCGCGACGCTTGGCGAAACCTTGAAACACCACCTCAAGACTTGCAGCCAAACGTATGGTCCCGATGACGAAACCTGGCACAGACGACCTACCGCCGTGCTTGCCGCTTACGGAAGTAATTGCCAACAGCCTTCGCAATTGAGGTCGCAACTTTCTGCCGCCAAGCCCGAGTGCGCATCAAGCGCTCATCTTCTGTGTTGCTCATATAGCCAAGCTCGATCAACACAGACGGAGCATGGGTTTGCTTGAGAACCTTAAACGCTGCCGACCGTTGCGGTCCTCGAGACAAAGAAACATTGCTCCTGAGCTGGCGCACAAGAACGTTTGAGAACTCAGTTGAAAAATTCGCTGTCTCGCGCTGCATCAAGTCGATCAGGATGGAGCGCACGTCAGATGCACCCTGATCCTCATCACTCGAGATGCCAGCTAATAAATCCGACGCGTTTTCTTTTTCAGCCATCTTGCGTGCTTGCTCGTCTGAGGCGCGTCCTGACAACGTGTAGACAGAGGCACCGCGAATGGCCGACGCTACGCCTTTGTCGCTCACCGAGTCGGCATGAAGCGACACAAACAGATCAGCTTCATGATGGCGCGACATCTCTACGCGACGATCGAGAGATAGGAAGATATCGCGCGCGCGCGTCATCCGCACATCAAAGTTGCCGCTGCGCTTCAGCACATCACGCAATGCCAAGCCCACGCCAAGTACTACGTCTTTTTCGAGCAGGTTGCTTACACCAACGGCGCCAGGATCAATGCCGCCATGTCCGGGGTCAATCACAATCACCGGCTTGGCGGAAATCTTCGCCAACCTGTCTTTCGGATCCGGTGCAGTGATGCGAGGTTTTGCTTTTGCGGTTGGTTTTGGCTGTGCCCGCCCGGCACCTGTCCCCTTACCAAATTCGGCATCTGAAATTGTCACCAGCCGCACTTCAAAATCCACGCCTCGGCTGGTCGCCACCATGCGTGCGCCGTCAATCCGCACCGGCCCGGTTGTATCCAGCACAACCCGACCCTTATCTTCAGAGAACAATCCATAACGGAACTCACGCACCAACCCGCGCCCAGACCGACCCGTCCCGTCCGGTAGGGCGAAGGCGACTTCCGGCATATCAATGACAACGCGATAGGGATTGGAGAGCGTGAACACCTCCGCCGTCAGTCCCTGTGACAACGTAATGGTGAAAACCGTTGCCGCCGCATCCTGGCTCAAGTTGGCCTTCGAGACCCGCACCAGGCTGGCATCCGCGATCACCTCAGCCACCGTCTCCCACGGTCTGGTGGTCACAACATCCTCTGCCGGAATCAGTTCTGCATGCCGGTCAGCACGGTCTCCCCGTGCAAGAGCTGGCCGCCAGTCGTGCGTTTGATCGTTGAACGGTCCGCGCAGTTCAGTTGCAGCACCAAGCAGCAGGTTCGACACCGTACCCGGTGACGTGACCATCACCGCCACAACAGTGCACATGGCGAGGAAACCAATCGTTCGCATCCAACCCCCGTCACGTAGCCGCCTTTTTTGGCAGCGCTTTCCCCTGATTTGGGGCAGATTAACACAATATTTGTCGAACCCGATCAATCTGATAGGGAATTGGCTGCCGCTTTAGCACCAATTTACGGGAAAGGTGCTTGCCACACCCTTGGCCAGCACGTACTAATTTACCTACCGCTTTGTTCGTTTCATCGGACGTTTGCAGTGCGCTCGGAGAGCGACTATGGCCCACGGGCCCGCGCCAGCCACCGCTTGTCACCGAAACGACCATAATATGTGGAATTTCGGCAAAACGAGCCACTTCGACCAAAGATCGCGCGCGCAAATTGCGTATTTTTTCTTCGTTGATCTTAATTCGGCCCGCTCTGCCAACGTGAGTTGAACCGGTCTGCCACCCCTTGATCCAGAGCCATTCGTCTCCAAATCAGGGCAACCGCTGCCAGTTCAAGACCCAATCGACGCGCAGGTTTGCTGCCTGGCCGATGTTGGCCATTGCGCCGCCTCTGCGCTGAAGGAAGTCCTCGCGCTGCGCGCCATAGATCCGGACGCAGCAACAACGCAACGTCAAAACGACAGACAATCACCAATGCGCAGTCATTGCTCTTCTGATCAGAACCAACAAGCGAGCCTTAACCGGGCGCGCGGCGGTCCTGTGCAGACCATCTGCCACCGGCAGAGACGGCAACGTGCTGCACTCACCAAACTAAATACAGTTTCAACTGAACTCAAAACGCGCACCCATTCAGGGTGTCCCGCGCGCCAAGGCATCTCTGCCCGGCGGCACGGCGACCTCTTGGCTGCGCGAAGGACAAAACGACAATGTCAGCAAACAAGATGCTT
>JAHZKN010000203.1 GCA_022600335.1 Alphaproteobacteria bacterium | reverse complement strand
GAAGGCTTGGGTTGAGAGTTTAGGTGAAACAATCGTCAATCCTGGAACGCCCCTAACAGCTTCGAAGATTATAACAGCCACTGGCGTTGAAGAGGATCACGATCCAAACGCGATGAAAGGTTTCGCAGTGATCAAAGCAGAAACCATGGATGCCGCCGTGGAAATCGCAAAAACAGATCCGTTTTTAGAAAATGGCGGCACTGTTCGTGTCTCTCAAATGATGACGATGTAGGCGTTCAAGAGCAGGTCGGTAGAGATCACCGTCTTTGCGGGATATCTTGATGCACTAAAAGATCCAGCAATTCAGTGGTCCGCGATCCACAAAATTTGGTGCCCAGGAGAGGACTTGAACCTCCACGACCTTGCGGCCACTAGCACCTGAAGCTAGCGCGTCTACCAATTCCGCCACCTGGGCAGGTGGGGCCTTGAGTTAGTGACACACTCCGCCATTGTCAATTGTCGATAGGACGCCTTCACAGGAGGTCCAGGTGTCGTGTATGCCAACGATGGTTTTCAATGCGATTTGGCATTGGCACAGGGACTCGGATGATGTCACGAATAGGCGAAGATAAACTGGCGACCGTTTTTGGGGCCTCGGGTTTTGTTGGGCGGGCCATTGTCGCCAAATTGGCAAAGCGTGGTTGGCGCATTCGTGCCGCATGCCGCAGGCCAGATCTTGCCGGTTACTTGCAACCCATGGGTACCGTCGGCCAAATTCATCCAGTACAGGCCAATCTGCGTTATCCCAATTCTATTCATGCCGCGGTTGCAGGCGCCGACCTCGTTGTCAACGCGGTGGGAATTTTGGCGCCTACCGGCAAGCAAACGTTTCGCGCCATACATGCTAAAGCTGCCGGCGATGTTGCCCGGATCAGTGCGGAAGCCGGTGTTGCCCGACTTGTGCATATCTCAGCTATTGGTGCCAGCACCACATCGCGCGCGCGTTATGCCCGCTCAAAGGCAGAAGGCGAAGCCGCGGTTCTCCAAGCCTTCCCCAACGCCATTGTTTTGCGGCCCTCGATTGTGTTTGGCGCAGAAGACGAATTCTTCAACCGTTTTGCGGCCATGGCGCGGATCTCACCGGTACTGCCGCTGATCGGACGTGGGCGCACCAAATTCCAACCTGTCTACGTGGGCGATATCGGTGAGGCGGTGGGCAATATTGCAGAGGGCTCTGGGGAGGCTGGTCTGGTCTATGAACTTGGCGGTCCGGAGCAGTTCACATTTCGCCAGTTGCTCGACCTGACACAGACCTGGGCTGGTCGCGATCGGGCGTATCTCAACCTTCCGTTTTGGGTTGCGAAACTTCAGGCTGCGTTAACGTGGCCGCTACCCAATTCTATTCGCCCACTCACGGTCGACCAAGTGCGGTTGCTCAAGTCTGACAATATCGTCTCCGATGACGCCCGCTCAGACGGTCGCACATTGGCCGGCCTTGGCGTTGCCAACCCTACGGCGGTGTCGGCCATTGTTCCAGATTACCTGGAACGGTTTCGACCTAAAGGCTATTTCGCACACTATCGTGGCTGATATGTCTGACTGCGACATCCTCTGGCGAAACTAAAAACGCTTGGTCGGTAAAAAACGACCAAGCGTTTTGTTGAAGTTGTGATTTAAGTCGGCAGGTACTAGTGAACGCTGGCGATTTCCAACTCACCGTCGAGTGCGTGGCCAAGTGCGGCTTGACGTGTATCCGTTAGCGCGATGGGCGTACCATCGGCGCCGTGCAGCGCATAAAGGCTCGCGCCTTGCGGCAGACCGGTCACTGTTGGGAACAGTTTCTCAGCTTCATCTGAGGACATGACTTTGATGTAAGCAACTTCACCGTTGCCGAGATGGGCGAGTTCGATGTCGCTCATCAGCAAGACTGTTTTTTCATTCATGACGCAACTCCTCTTCTGCTGAGGCAATCCCGACGTCATGTCAAAAGGGCTTATCTGTTTTGACAAAACCAAATGACAATCATGATCCGATTCGAGTGGGCTGGCTGTAGCTAACGGGCACCTATCGTTGGGTTTTCTGATCTCCGATGGTGATTTTCTTGACCTGTCTTTCCGGCTCGCTGCGTGTCAATTCGACAGTCAATAAGCCATTGTCCAGATCGGCGGACGTTACTTCCATGCCATCTGCAAGCACAAAAGTGCGATGAAACTGGCGCGCCGCGATTCCGCGATATAGATAGTCGCGGCTCTTGTCGTCGTCTTGGCGTCCACGTATCGACAACTGATTGTCTTCTACGGAGATATCCAGATCGGCTCGGCCAAAGCCTGCGACGGCAAGTGTGATGCGCAACGCTTCACCGGTGCCATTCACAGCCGCCACGCGTTCAATGTTGTAAGGGGGATAGCCATCGCCTGAAGCCTTGCCGGCACGGTCGATCAGCCGTTCAATACCTTCAAATCCCAACAGCATAGGATGGGACAAAACTGACAGTCGGGTCATGCGTGAAAGTCCTTTCCCAAAAGCGACCTTCTGATCACGTTGTTGTCATTCCAGGGCCAAAGCGCGCCCCAACGCTGTTAGACCCATGCTGGGCTCCAACGCGTTACAGAGCAGATATGGCCCTGCCCAAATGCCATTTCAAGGCCGCGTCAAGCCGAATTGTGTGTTGCGTCACTGTCACCTCAAACACCAACAAGCACCTGTAAACGCTTTGTATTTTTTGCTCGTCAAAATGTGTGTGCGACGTCTATTTAGCAGCGTTCGCAGAGCAATCTTAGTCGCAGAACATGCCGAAAAAGTGTTACATTATTTCATAAGTTGCGCTTTGTGGGAGCAAAGATTTATATGATTTGCGGTGATCACCGCCACCGCTTTAGGATCTCTCCAAGGCCAAGCAATTGGCCTCTAGAACAAGAGGAGAAAGATCATGAAGACTTGGACAAAGCCTGCCGTACGCGAGCAAGAAGTTGGTCTTGAAGTGACATCTTACTTGCCAGCAGAAATCGACGTCATCTAAGACGCCGGATCGGAAAATCCAAAACCCGCTACGGGTAGTGGTAAAGGGTGATGATCATAGATATGTGGTCATTTCCCTTTTTCTGTTCGCGGTGTCGTAGATGCGGTGGCAGGCCGGTTCGGCGATCTAGCTCTACACAAACCTATTTGCGTACAGCATCACCTACAGATCTTTGTGATCCAGAATGCCGCGGGCACAAAAACTAGGGCGCTCCGATACAACCACCGGAGCGCCCTCTTTTGTCTGAATTGCTTGGCTTAGTGCTTGCTAGTAGCAGTAGCGGTCATACTTGTAGCACGCACGGTCGTTACCGTAGTCACACTTGTATGCCCAGCGGTCGCAGCGGTGGCGATGGCGTCGATAACGGGGGTAGCGGCTGCGCCGATAGCTGCGATAATAATAGCGGTCGTGCCCGCGTGCGGCGCCTGAAAGAATTGCTGCTGTGGCAGCCCCAGCAATGATGCCGAGAGCCAGTCCACGGCCTCGGCGGCCGGCGACTTTGATGGTTTTGGGCTCCGGTGATTTGGTAACAAGGCCGGATGGCCCACTTGTTTTGGCGGCAGCGACGGTTGCCGACTTAGCAGCACCGTCCGGCACCTGAGCAGCGGTTGCCGTCCCGGCTGTGAGCGGCATCAGCAGCGCGATGGCTGAGAGTCCCAAGGCTTTACGGATTGCTTTCATGGCCTCCACTCCACTTTTTTGTCCGGTGCCAACGTGTTGCAGTCGGCGTTTGCAGCCTCGGTCGCGTGCTTGTTTTGGTTTTGCGGCAACACGACGTCCCGGGGGCGCGTCATTTCAACGGGCTATCATCACCAACCTGAACTGATGATGAACGAATCTGTTCATTTTGCCGGCGCGCGGCGGGGGAATTGTGGCGCACCCGGGGTCATATGCGGGCGCGGATCGTGCAACGCGTTTATGCTCCGTTTGAGGTTCATGCCAGACGGCGTTTATTGACATTGTATGCTTGCAGTTGATGGCAGTGCGCCCTAGCACCCAAGACTGCATCTAAGAATGTGTTGAAGCTGAGGGGAATCGAACCCCGTGATGTCGTGCTTGTGCGACATCACTCACATAGGATGGAAGGGGTTCGTTTGCGACGGTGAGGTGGCACGCCCAAAGACTGTGTCTAAGAACCTGGTGGAGCCGAGGGGAATCGAACCCCTGACCTCTACAATGCCATTGTAGCGCTCTCCCAACTGAGCTACGGCCCCGTCTGGTTGGGAATTTTAGGTGCAGCCAGATCTCGCACCGATCGTGTCCTTAGGCCCTTCAAGCGAAACATTCAAGTTGGAAGTGTTCACCAACCGTTGCACGCGCCGCTCTCAATCGGCCACAACACAGCTGCAAGAGCTAAGCCGCATTACGTCTCGTCATCAGCTTTTTTCTTTGTGCTGCCGGTGATAATCTCTGGAACTGCGGTATCGGAGTCGTCATCTGTGGCAAGGAACGTGTCGTTGTCATCGTCATCGTCAATGTCGTCACTGTCTTCGATGTCTTCGATGCCTTCAGCACCATCCAAAGCATCCTCACCGTCAGCGCTCGCCTCTGAGGTCTCCTTCTCCTTTTTCTCCTTGGCAGGTTCAGGCTCAGGAGGCGGCAGGGGAGCTGAAGCAATCACATATTCTGTTTCGCAGATCGGGCAGACGATGGGTGTGCGATTAAGATCGTAAAAGTGTGTCGCACAGTCATCGTTCTGGCAGGTCCGCTTTGTTCCGCGCGCCGCTTTACTGGCCATATCTTGTTCCTCACATGCCGAGTTTTGAGCCCTCTGCCATATCGCGCTCGGTCTGTCAAAGCGCGGTGTCCATTGAGCAGCGGTCACATCCGGTGTGTGGACCTTACAGTGCCGCCGTTGACAGAGCCACATCAGCTGGGCTCTATGCCCGCCACTGCTATGGGCGGCTTCACCAACCGAAGCGCCGTTATGT
>JAHZKN010000202.1 GCA_022600335.1 Alphaproteobacteria bacterium | reverse complement strand
CAGCTGCACGACCAAAATAGAGCAGCGCCAATCCATGGCGCATCGGCCGATGCGCCCCCCATTTGCCGGCACACCAGGTGCCTATCATGTTGCCAAGGGCAACAAGGGCGAGTGCTGCAACCGCAACCCATTGTGGCAAACCTTGATCGGCGACATAAGCTGGCAGATGCGTCGCGTAAAACACGACATGAAATCCACAAACAAAAAATCCAGCCGTGAGCAACCAGTAGGATGGCGAGCCCCACGCCAGTTGCAGTGCTGTCGACAGAGCCACCTCACCACCGCGGTGAGCTTCATCCTCGTAGTCTGCATTCTTGCTTTCTGTTCCAATCGCACCTTTGACAACATACGCCAAAGGCATCACCAAAAGTGCCGTGCCGGCTAGGTAGAGCAAACTGGTGTGCCAACCCACCTGCTCCATCAAGACGTGCACATAGGGCATGGCAACCAACATGCCGGCACCGCTACCAATGCCAATCCATGAAATGGCCTGCGTGCGTTGTTCCGGAGGGCTGGCGCGAACCGCAACGCCAACCAAGGCAGTAATGCCGGCACCGGAGATTCCAAGTCCCAACAGCACGCCTGCGAGCAACAGATGCACATCGCTGGTTGCCTGGTGAAGTGCATAGAAGCCAGCGGCGAGTGCCAAACATCCCAGCATCACAACACGGCCAGCGCCATAACGATCTGCAACGTAGCCTGCGACCGGAGCAGCAAATCCCCACACCAAGTTCGTGATGGCAATGGCGAGTGCAAACACCTCACGACCAAGACCCAAATCCATTGAGATTGGTTTGAGGTACAGCCCGAGCACCTGGCGCAAGCCCATCGCCGTGGCGGCAACAATTGAAGCCGCCACGATCACAGTCCACATCACTGTTGCCTGGCTGGTTGGACCTGTGTCAATGACACGCGGATCTGTTTGCTTATCCGTCATTGTGGTGCCCGACCTACACTTTTCCTGCTTGTGCGCTCTTCACCAAGACGTCTTGGCGTTCTATCTCGACCACCGTGCCATGAGGTTCGCTCAGGCCGCGGCAGATACGTGACACGCGCGTGGCCTCCCGACCGGTACGGACTTCATAAAGATAGTAGCGCGCCAAAGGCTCGCCCTTGTGACGGCGCGCTGCCGAACCTGACGCGGCGCCACAAACAGCCACCGGCCTTGAAACACCTTGGCTCGAGCTGACCCAAGTAATGCTGTCTCGATGATTATGACCATAGAGAACAAGATCAATCGGGTTTTGAGCAATGAGTGCCGCCAGTTGGTCTGCATCTTCAAGGGCGCGACGTTTCGGGGCAAGACCGACGAGCGGCGGGTGGTGAATAAGCACAACAGCTAGCAAGCCTGCAGACGCAACATGGTGCACGGCTGTGGAGAGCGCATCGCGCTGTTGGCCACCTACGCGTCCACGGGCAACAAATGGCGGCGTGGGCATCGCAGAGTTCACGCAGATAAGTCCCACAGGCCCGACCTGGCGCACATACGGGAATCCGCCAGACCCGCCAAATCCAATCGACTGGCCCAGTGCATCCGATGACATGTACGCCGACCAACTCGTGCAGCACGATTGATCGGTGGGAACCGGACAGTATATGTCGTGATTGCCTGGAATGACGGTGACGGTCTCAGGCGTGCCCAAGCTTTGAAGCCAGGTTTCTGCCGCATGATATTCTTGCGGCAGCCCAAGGTTAACCAAATCACCCGTCACCGTAATATGGTCTGGCCTTTGTGCCTTCATATCCGCAATCAACATGTCTACTGTCTCTTGACGGTGCACAAACCGGCGGCCACGCTGCCAATTTAAAAACCCTAGCGCACGTTTTATGTTCCAATCGCGCAACGACAGGCGGTAAGAATAGGGCAAGTGCACATCTGAGATTTGCGCCAAGGTCGTAACTGCTTTGGTCATAAAATGTGCACTCGTTCAGCGTTTATGATCGGTTCACCTCTTGTCGGATAACACAGATTGGGTGGAACACTTTACAATTTCTATTGAGATCGAAGATCGTCACCCTGAAACGCCACCACCACAATACAGACTATGATTCAAAGAGCCGCGATGATCATCGCTAACCGATTCATGCAGCACTACTGGCGTTGGTCCCGCGGCCTAACAATGGGTGTGCAATGCTGTCTCATTGATCCCGAGGGGCGCATATTATTGGTCCGCCACGGCTATCGACCTGGTTGGCACTTCCCGGGAGGTGGTGTTGAAAAGGGGGAAACCCTAGCCACCGCACTTGAGCGAGAACTTGCCGAAGAAGTTGGCGTGGTCCTCGGTAAACCGGCGACGTTTGTTGGCGCATTCGCCAATTTTAAGAGCTTCCAGAACGATCATATCATTCTATTTGTATCGCGTGATTGGACCCAGACGCGCCAACCTGTACCCAACTTTGAAATCGCCGAGATTGGTCGCTTTCCGCCAGATGCCTTGCCAGAGCAACTTCATCCTCCGCTGCGCTTGAGACTGCAGGAAATCTTAGACGACAAATCTCCAAGCCCTCACTGGCAAAGTTAAGCCTGTGCCACCACTTTACGTGAAACCCCAAAAAATTGGGCGTAACACTTATCGGACGCGGCCGACAGCCCGCCACCCGAAGTATGACAGATTGGATCTTTCGTAGATGACCACGTCCCTCGACATCCGGCCCATGACTGCTTCGGATCTTGCACGCATCACAGACTTGCATGGCAAAGTCCTAGGCCCAGGCCGTTTTGCCAGAACGGCCTACCGGGTCCGCGAACGGGCTGCATTGCGCGCATCCTCTCCTTATCCATTGTCACGGGTGGGATGGGCCGGCACCGACATAGCGGCAGCCGTGTCCATGAATCCAATCACCATTGGCGGCAAATCTGGCGCCGTGTTGTTGGGCCCACTGGTGGTCGACCCAGATTTTTCAGGTCAAGGGCTTGGAGAAAAAATGGTCAATGATGCACTCGACACAGCGCGTAAACAAAATGTTAAACTCGTGCTCCTGGTCGGAGATCACTCGTATTACAAACGCTTTGGATTTGAAGTTGTCGACGCTGAAAAAATTTCGATGCCGGGACCGGTTGATCCGCACCGGGTCCTCGCAATCGCACTATCTGAGGGTTCTTTGGCCGAATTTTCCGGCCCCATAAGCGCCTAAACGCGTCGGGTAAGCCTCTGTAGCATAAAGCGATTATTGGCTTACGCTCCATGCTGAAACAAAATTCTCAAATTTACGCGCACGTTAAGCACATGTTGAGACTTTCCGTTCAATCTGCTTGAGCATCGTTCTGGTGGGAATGGTGGTGTATGAGGTGGAAAGGTTGAGTCCCATGTTAGTTTCGGATACGGAATCGAACCCGTATTTCAATGAGCTTTGTGAAGCGGCACAGCAGATTGCAGCCCTCAAAGCGCAAATCTCTAAACTGGAAAAGTTCGTCGACTCAGTTCTGGCCCAGCATCTCGCTGGCCAGCAGCCAGATTGCGCACCCATACCTCATTCGGCCCAAAATCCGGATGTAGACGACATCGGACACGATCATTCTGAACGCAGCACAGCGCCAGATTCAAAGGCCGAGCCTCAGCTTGAGACAGACCTCGACATCGCCACCTGCCCTGCATTCGACATCGACGAAGATATCGATGACGATGATGTTGTCTACGACGCAACATCTGTCATTGATGATGAACCTGTTATTGAAAACACTGATCTCGAAGCATGCAAAGACGCGCCTACTCCGATTACTGGCTCCTTGCCAACTGCAGTGCGGTCTTTAATTTGCCGGCCAAGCAAAGAGGCGTTGACGTCACAAGATGATCTGACGCTGATCCGCGGTATTGATTGTGCCCTGGCACTGCAACTAGCCGCCCAAGACCTGAGCCGGTTCGACGACATTGCAGAACTGAACGCTGGAAAAATCCAGGAACTTGTCGTTCATGTCCATCCGGCACATCGCATCCATAAGGACAGCTGGATCGAGCAGGCCGCAATACTTGCTGACGGTCAATTAACCGCCTATGCCCGCGAAATTCTAGAAGCTCGCAAAGCAGGTGACGCCGATGCAGGCGAAACACCACAGGCGTGCACCGACGATCCCGCTGAAGATGCGCTCATTTCCGTTCTTGACGATGATGGCGGCGATGAAAAAATCGATATCAATGCGCTCGACCTGATTGAGTTGCCGCGCGTCATGCATATAGAGCGCCCCGCTTTTGAGTACGGTCACCTCGATGCAAATGCAAAGCCATTCTACCCAACGGCAGAAGAATTAGCCGCGTTACAGACGCAAGCCCTCGCTCAAGCCACACACCATTCGACGAGAGACTATGGCAACCTGCGCGCCATTGCGGCCTCTTTGGTAGCCACAGCAGCCATCTTCTCGGCATCTTCGACGGTAGGCCTGGTCGATTTTAGTGTAGATTTTGCCGGCCTCGTTCAAGCCGATATGTGCCAGCTGTCCGGGCTCTCAATGTTTCCCGATGTTTGCAAACAGTTGCTGGGCTCCGTTCTCTAATACCCGAGCAAGCTCTGTGGGGCTCGATAGCATCGAGCAGAGCTCATACAGCAAACAGTCACACGATCTGGTAGATCATTCCCTAATCCGAAAACGGATCACGCATAAGAATCGTATCGTCACGCTCCGGAGACGTTGACAACAAGGTCACCGGACACCCAATCAGCTCTTCAATATGGCGCACATATTTAACAGCTTGGGCTGGCAAATCCGCCCAGCTACGCGCACCGCACGTTGATTGCGACCAGCCCTCTAAGCTCTCCCACACCGGTTCAATTCTTGATTGTGCATTTTGACCCGCAGGAAGGCGATCCAACACCTCCCCATCAATGCGGTAGCCAACACAAACTTTGATCTCTTCAAACCCATCCAAGACATCCAACTTGGTCAACGCGATGCCGTCGATGCCCGACACCTTGCACACCTGGCGCACAAGCACTGCATCGAACCAGCCACAGCGCCGCTTGCGCCCGGTGACCGTGCCGAACTCATGGCCACGCTCACCCAGTCGTGTGCCCGTTTCATCGTCAAGTTCGGTCGGGAACGGTCCCGCACCAACACGCGTTGTGTAGGCTTTTGCGATGCCGAGAACGTAGCCAACAGAGCGCGGGCCAACGCCTGAGCCTGTGGCTGCTTGTGCAGCCACCGTGTTGGATGAGGTCACAAACGGGTACGTGCCATGGTCAATATCTAATAGCGCACCCTGAGCGCCTTCAAACAGAATGTGCTTGCCGTCCCGGCGCGCTTCGTCAAGATAACTCCAAGTGGTATCGATAAAGGGCAAGATCTTCGGTGCTACGTCTTTCAATTCTGCAAGCACAGCCTCTTGCAAGAGCAACGGCTCGCCTAAGCCTTTGCGCAGCGCATTGTGATGCACGAGAATGCGATCCACTTTCGGTTCAAGCGTTGCAATATTCTTGAGGTCTTGCACGCGAATGGCGCGACGGCCCACTTTGTCTTCGTAAGCGGGGCCAATGCCACGTCCCGTTGTGCCAATCTTTCCCTTGCCGGCAGCTGCTTCGCGCATCACGTCGAGCTCGCGATGCAGCGGCAGAATCAATGTCGCATTCTCCGCTACACGTAGGTTGTCGCGCGTAATGTGCACGCCCTGTGCTCCAAGCTTCTCGATTTCGCTGAGTAGCGCCCATGGGTCGATGACCACACCATTTCCGATGACACCAATTTTGCCTTGCCGTACGACGCCTGACGGCAACAAAGACAGCTTGTAGGTCACGCCACCAATAACCAGCGTGTGGCCGGCATTGTGGCCACCTTGGAAGCGCACGACAACATCGGCGCGCTCGGATAACCAATCCACAATCTTGCCTTTTCCCTCGTCACCCCACTGGGCGCCGACCACAACAACGTTGGCCATTTCAGTCCTTTCAACATGATGAGGCCCCGGCTAACGCCAGGGCCTGAGACACGTTTTAAGCCATTATATCGCTCTCTAGGCGAGGCGCTAGGGTGTTTCGAGCCCCCGACACAGCTAATCTGGAGCGGACGACATGCAGACGTGCCTATCGTCCATAAACAATAGAGCGCTCGGATGGCCACGTGACGCGATACCCAAATGAGAACACACGTTCCTCACCGGGCTTGAGAGGGAAATCCCAAGCCACGACACCGCGACGATCGTCTACGTCAGACCGCGTTGGTTTGAAGTTTCCGGTTGTAACGACCTTGATTTCTTGATTCTTCGAGGCCGGCACCTGATCTTCAACCACGATATCAATGGCCCGCTCGTGCAGGTTCTTAACGCTGATTTTATAGCTGCGGTTGTCAGTGCGCGAGGTGGAGATCAATCCTGTTTCACCACGTTTTTCTTGTTCAATGTTATATCGGACACGCACGGAATCATCGATCCCAAAACCGAGATCATGGTCTTCTCCAGATGCCAGAACAGGTAGCGTGCCCGTGCCAACAAACGTGCCATCGCGGAACAACGATACCTTGCCTTGCAAAACAGGCGACCCTTCGGGCACAATAAATTTGGCATAGAGATACGCTTTCGCATCCGACTTGGGCACCGTGCGCACGACCAATTTTGGTTCCGTTGTTTCCTGCGCAATCAACACACGCTTCACTTCGCCTGTTGCGGGAATATCTAGTCGACCAGGCACCTGATACAGCGCTTGGAACGGTGCGTTGACAACACGCGCAACTTTCGGCTTGGCCGGCGCAATCTTCTTCCGTTCCTTGCGTGCCATCCTCGAAGCCCGTGACCGACTGCTACGTGTTCGAGATTCCTCTGCCATATCGCTTAGCGCATCCATTTCAGGAGCCGGGGGTGCCATAGCAACAGGGCGCGGTTCCGGGCGATAATCAACTGTCATCGGTTGCAACTCGGGCGCCGCCGCACCAGCCTTTGGTCGCGTCGTCGACAGCGTGATGGCAACCTGGTTCCAAGGTTCTCCCGTTCGTTGTGTTATTGACGCGCGGCGAATGAGGTCGAGTTTGGGCTTGATCGCCTTAGCGCCAGAGACCAACCGGGCGTCATAAAACGGTGTCCATGATGCGTTTCGGACTTGATAGCGCACGGTCACATCGCCCTCGAGCGGCACGGCGGCCTCAACAAAGATTTTCACTTGTGTTCGCCGCTGCTTGGCTGGCGCCAATTTAGACAATTCTTTTTGCGTATCCGAGATCTGCTGTTTTAGATCACGCAGTTGTTGCGCGGCATCCGACTTGGCTCGCTGGGCGTCTGCACTAGCTGACGAAATCACACTTAGAATCTCGCGCCAATCGGTGTGCTCACCTGGGCTCGCAGCAGGAGCAGGTCGGGTTGGCAACTGCGCAAGATTTGCGATCAGATCGTTTTGCGTTTGCGCGGCCTGGATTGCTGCGTTGAGATCACTTTCTTTGTCACGCAGGCGGTGCAGCGCATCTTCAAGTTCTTTGCGGCGCACATCAGCGCTTGCTGCTTCGCTGCTTGTGATAAAAACCTTGCGCGCGTCGACAGAACCAATTGCCAAGCGACCGGTCGCCGTTGCCGTCACACGCACAGACTCCGTGATGGTCTCTGCCGGCAAATCTTTGATAATCAGTGTGTGTTCACCCTGCTGAACATTAATGGAGCCAATACGCGAGATTTCTGCGCCAGAAGGGAATACGGTCGCGGCCGTTATGCGTGATGACAAGGCGACATCAGCGGTCATGGCCGGAGTCGCGCCGAGTGCAACCAGTCCTGTAATTGCAGCCGCAAATAACAGACGCATATGAAATTCCCTTTCAAATTGATTTCGCAAAATTTAGAACTGCTCTCAGCGCGGCGATCAGGACGCCTGTGTGGCAAGCAGAAACCTAGCTGGGTTATAGCAGACCAGTGCCATGAAAGAAGGCAAAAAAGATGCTTAAAACAACAATCTCCGGGCCCTTAGAACCTGACTAAGTGCGGTGATTTTATCGAGCACCACGTCAGGTACAGGTGCGTCCAAAGCCACAACGCAAATTGCATCTCCACCAGGCTTCTCGCGACCAAGATTAAGCGTTGCAATATTGAGCCCTGCTTCGCCGCACAGTGTCCCAAGCGCTCCGATCAGACCAGGTTGGTCGCAGTTGCGCACGAACAACATGTGTTCGGTTACAGCAAAGTCCATCGCAATATCTCGCACAGACACCATACGTGGTTCGCCTGACAGCCCCAGGGTTCCAGATACCGAGCGCTCCCACTCATCAGTCACAACCGTTAGCTTAATCTCACGCTCGATGTGATGCGCTGTCGGGCGCTTAACTTCCTCAATTTCAATGCCACGCGTCTTAGCCAGCGTCGGCGCGGACACCATATTGACATCCGATAGCGATGCACTCAGGACGCCCGCCAACGCGGCAGCGGTCATTGGATCTGTGTTCAATTCTGTCACGTCGCCAGAATAAATCAGGCAGATTTTTCTGATACTGCTGTCTGTAAGCTGGCCTGCAAAAGAACCAAGCTGCTCCGCAAGAACGATATAGGGCTTCAGTTTCGGCGCATCTTCTGCAGAGACGGACGGGAAATTGACGGCATTTGATATGGCACCAGTCATCAGATAGTCCGACATTTGTTCGGCGATCTGCACGGCAACATTCTCCTGTGCCTCACGTGTTGAGGCACCTAGGTGCGGCGTACACACAACGCCAGGCAAACCAAATAGAGGATTGTTTTTTGCCGGCTCATCGGCAAAGACATCAAGAGCGGCACCTGCGATATGACCACTTTTGATCTCTTCAGCAAGGGCGGCTTCATCCACCAAACCACCACGCGCACAGTTGACAATGCGGACGCCCTTTTTGCATGCACGCAGAGCATCACGTGAAAGTATATTGCGCGTCTTGTCATTTAACGGTGTGTGTAGCGTGACAATATCAGCCTTTTTAAGTAGCGTCTCGAGGTCTACCTTTGCCACGCCGAGCGCGATCGCGCGCTCTTTCGACAAGAACGGGTCAAAGGCGATAACTTTCATCTTCAGGCCCTGCGCCCGGCTTGCGACAATCGCTCCGATGTTTCCGCAGCCAATCACGCCCAACGTCTTGCCGCAAATTTCGGCCCCAACAAATTTAGATTTCTCCCACAAACCGGCTTGTGTTGATTGATCGGCTGCCGGGATCTGTCGTGCCAACGCAAGCATCATAGAGATCGCATGTTCTCAAGCGGATACACTTATCACACCACTTAACGACAGTTTTATTGATTTTGATTTACT
>JAHZKN010000020.1 GCA_022600335.1 Alphaproteobacteria bacterium | reverse complement strand
TCTGATGGTTGGAATTTCAACCCAGCAACTCCAATCCAGCGCTTTGCACCCAATGCTTCGCTTCCAAACACTGGAACCAGAGCCAACACCACTAGAGCAATGAAATAGACCGGAACGGCGAGCGACATCCAAACACGCGGCGGCACCATGGCAATAGTGATCGCAAGAGCAACACAAACCACAAAACGCAATGCATGCGCCTCCGCCCAAGGGTGCAGTGACCCGTCCGCCGTCGAGTACAGAGACATTGTGCCGATGGCAACAAGGGTTGCGATTGCAAGCAACAAGGTCCAGTTCACGCGCACGAACTTTTCGGTCAGCGTTCGGGATCGTCCATCACTGAACAAGAAGTCCGCCATCAGGCCCTACCCATCCGCCATATTTTTTTTCGCGTTGGTAGCAGAGCTACGCGGCGCAGTTCGATCATAGTCGACGACGTCTTTGATCACCTCACGCACCAGAGGTGCCGCGGTTTTGCCGCCACTGCCGCCGTGTTCGACAACACAGGCTATCGCGTATCGAGGTTTGTCGACAGGGAAGAAACAAACAAACAATGCATGGTCGCGCTGCTGCCACCCAGCCTCACCGGTCTTGCGACGCGTTGAATTGGAGCGCACCTGCGAAGTGCCCGTCTTGCCCGCGATTGAAAAATTCGCACCCGCAATCTGGGCACGCGCGCCGGTGCCGCCCATTTCATAGATGGATGCCAACATTCCAGCGCGTACCGCCGTCAGATGCGCCGGATCAAAGTCGAGTTTCTTTGCAGCTTTTCGAGTTGTGCCGTCTTCCGCCACAAGGCTGGGTACAATTTGCCGCCCGCTCGCCAAGCGTGCCGTCATGACAGCAAGCTGCAACGGCGTCGCAGATACATAGCCTTGCCCAATTCCTGCTAAAACGGTTTCACCGTCAAGCCATGAGGCGTTGAAACGCCACCGCTTCCAATCCGGACTTGGCACAACGCCTTTCTTTTGCAGTGGCAAGCCACAATCGAAGACTTGCCCAAAGCCAAGACGGTGCGCAACCGATGCAATCGCGGAAATGCCACAGCGCTTAGCGAGTTCATAAAAGTACGTGTCACAGGACTCGCGCAGCGCTTGATGCAGGTTCATCGGTCCATGGCCATGCCGCTTCCAGCAGTGATAGCTCTGATCTGCAAGCGTGTAACGCCCTTCGCATTCAACAGTTTTTTTGACATCAATCACACCTGCTTCTAGCGCCGCCAAGGCTGTTACCATCTTAAATGTCGAACCAGGCGGATAAAGACCGCGAATGGTGCGGTTAAACATTGGTTGGTCTTTGCCCTCCGACAGGGCTTTCCATTGCTCTGCACTTAAGCGCGCCGAAATTTGGTCTACATCAAAGGTTGGCACCGATGCCAGCGAGAGAATTGCACCATCGCCAACGTTGAGGACGACAAGAGCTGCGCGGCGTTCGCCAGACAGGCGTGACATCACGCGGGTTTGTAGGTCTGAATCAATAGTCAGTCGTAGATCTTCACCAGATTGAGCGTCTTGTGTTTCAAGATTGCGGATAATCCGGCCGCGGGCATCAACTTCAAATTTCCGCCGCCCCGCCGAGCCGCGCAAACGACTCTCTAGGCCCAACTCCACACCAATCTTTCCGGTCCTAATGCCCGGAAGACGCAACACGGGATCATCATCCAGTGCTCGCTTTTCAACTTCGCCCGTATAGCCAGTGATATGTGCCATGGCCGCACCGGCACGATAACGGCGGCGATACGTCGTTTGCGTTTCAACACCGGGAAGTTGCGGTGCGAGTACGTTGATCGCTGCAATCTGCTGAAAGGTTAGATCGTCCGCAACAACGAGTGGGCGGTTGAGACCAGCGCTTGACGCATTTATGATCAGTTTTTTTTGCTGAGCTGCAGACAGCGGCACGATCTCCGAGATTTGCGCCAAAGTTCTCTCGAGATCTTGCGTGAGCGCTGGAATAACACTGAGACCAAACTGCTCTTCATTATCGGCAAGCACTGCACCTTTGCGATCTAGGATGCGTCCACGCACAGGCGCCAGCAACTGGATGCTAATACGATTGTTTTCTGCGAGAGGCGCATAAAACTGGCCTTCAAGAACCTGCAATTGGTAGAGCCTACCAGACAGAAGACCAAAGCCTGCGACCTGACCGGCACCGATTAACAACGCGCGCCGGTGAAATGACCCATTTGTCTTTTTCTGAGACGAGTCATAGGCCACGCCTATACCCCCCGCTCGAGAAGGATATTGCCAGTAGATGCTTGCGACAAACGTATGCCGCGCAACACAAAACCTATAACGGGATAGATAATAGATGCCGCAACAGCAGCAGAAACGTAGGGCTGCCAATCTGCAAATTCAAAGTAATAGAGCGATGAAACACACCATGCTACAGCGGTCAACACGAATAGTGTCGCCGCTGATAGCAGCCATTTTGCAAATGGCCCATCGTCCGCTAAACCAGTTGAAAGTTTCGCTGCCGCATAACCTAGCAAATAGATCAGCGCCCAATAACCCATCGGACCGTAGGTCAATATATCAAGACTAAGGCCAGCGAAAAAAACCCACCACTCGGCAACATGCTCGGGGCTGCGTAGGGTCCAATAGTGGATGACAATCAGTGGCAGCAGCGGCAAAAAGAAACGGTTCTCCGCGGCCATCCCCCAAGGCAACGCCACTAAGATTGTAGCAATGAATATTGTTAGGGCGGGGATCATGCGAACCAGAAATGCCATGCCAATCTACTCTCTACTCATCAGTGTCAACACGCACTGCCCGTCGTCTATCGCAAGGTTATTCGGGGCGTCGCAAACGAACTTAACCTCGCCATCCCATTAAGGTTCTGCCGTGCGATCAGGAGACTGCAGCTTAAATTTCCTTTGCCCTACAAGGCGTGCATCTTTGCGTGATGTTGCACGATCTGTCATTTCAAGGCGCGGACTGGCGTAGAATAGAACGCTTAAATACTCCAGCTGATCGAGGTTTGCTTTTGGCCACACTCTGAGGCCACGACGGTCCTTAACAACGACACCGACGCGCAATCCTGAAGGATACAAGCCGCCAGCACCCGAAGTTGCAACCAAGTCTCCTGGCGAGACGGTGGCGTTGGCAGGCAAATAGTCGAGGCGCGGATTGGGTCCATTGTCGCCAACTAGTATGGCCCGCGTTCCTTGTTTTCCGACACGCACAGGCACGCGACTGTTTAGGTCTGCCAACAACAACACGCGGGCGGCGCTATCACCGGAATCAACAATGCGCCCTACCAGACCTTCTTCGTTGACGACGGGATACCCAAGGCGAACATTTTGCTGGCGACCAGCATTGATCAATACACTGCGCACAAAAGCACCTGAGGAATTGGCCATCACGCGGGCTGTCACAAACTTATAGTCGGCATCTTCGACAACCCGCACCAAGCCGCTGAGTGTGTCCACCTTGCGTTGCAACTCGATGGCGCGCCATTGCCAGTTGCGCAGCTTTCCATTCTCTTGTTTCAAGCGTACGAGCGCTTCGCTCATCTGCCACTGTTCTTTGGCTTGACGCTTAGCCCAGCGCAGCGGCTCCACCGGAATCAATAACGCATTCAACACCGGTGTCATGACCTCTGTCACGTGCCAACGCATTTGATCGATAACTTTGTGCTCGAGACGAGAGAGCACCAGAAGGCCCAGCGACACAAGAATCAGAATGGGAAAGGCTGACCGCAGCCGCTGTGTTGAATGTGCAGCGTCACTTCGCTCTGCGCGCGGTTGTTTCTGGTTGACCGTACTCATACCAAACACTCAAACAGGAGGCCCGAACCGCCTAGTCTGGCCGCCGAGCACCACTAGTCGCCGTTTCCGTGAGGAAACCAGAATAACACAATCAGACCCGCTAGCTGAGACACTGATTATAGACAATCTTATAACCTTTTGACTTCCCTCAAGATCGTATCAAGAGATGTTCGTATCGCGATAAGTCCTGGAGGAGCTTGGCAGAGCCGCTTACGACACAGTGGGTCGGCATTTTCGGAATGAGGAATTTGACGCCAACCCGTTGGCCGAGCTCCTCATCAAGATCTGTCAGCAGCGCTCCGCCGCCGGTCAGCACGATACCTCGGTCACAGATATCGCTGGCGACCTCTGGTGGTAGGTCTTCAAGGGCACGTTCGATAAATTCACCAATGTCATCAATTGGCTGGTCGAGCGCCTCAGCAATATGTTCAGACCCTAGAACAATACTCTTGAGGCGCGCCATCCGGAGATCCCGGCCACGGATATGCACTTCTGTACCATGGCCGTTCACTTCGCTGGAGGCGGATCCTGCCTCCACCTTGATCCGCTCGGCGTTGGCTTCGCCAATGAGAAGCTGATGCTTGCGGCGCACATAGCGCACAATCGCAGCATCCAGCGAATTGCCAGCACAGCGCAACGAACGCGCCAAAATGACACCGCCCAAAGAAAGAACCGCGATATCCGTGGTCCCTCCACCGATATCAACAACCATGCAGCCTGCTGGATCATCGACCGGCAGCTCAGAACCGATCGCCGCTGCGACAGGTTCCTCCACCATATAAACCTTGCGCGCGCCGGCACTGTATGCGGTCTCATAAACAGCCCTGCGTTCAACAGGCGTCGCTCCTGCCGGAACGCAAATCAATATCCGTGGCCTACGAAACCCCATCAAAGTCTTTGTGCGCTTGATAAACTGACGCAGCATTTCTTCTGTCGCAACAAAGTCTGCGATGACGCCGTCGCGCATTGGGCGAATTGTTTCGATAGAATCCGGCGTCCGCCCGATCATCATTTTTGCGCGTTGGCCAACCGACAGCACCTTGCGTTGGCCTGCTGTCGTTTGGATTGCAACGACGGAGGGTTCATCAATAACGATACCACGGCCGACAACATGCACCAGAGTGTTGGCGGTCCCGAGATCGATCGCAATGTCATCTGAAAATGTCGATCCAGATCCAAGACGCATTTACTTTGTGCCCCTACGCGTACAACTAATGCGCATCAGTTCATTTGTACTGCAAACGACATACCACTGCCTGCAACTCTGACTTCAATGCCCGTGCCAGAACCCTGCCTAAATGCCATAAGTCTGTGACCAAATTATCGTCAACTTACGCCAGGGCCTCCAATCTCCAGATATGACGCACACAGCATGATAGCTCAATCAATCACCAACAAACGCGTTAACGCAGGCGGTAGCGCGGTGTGCAAACCGCGCTGCAGAATTTTACTGCTGCCGTGGCGAGAGATTCAAGACGTGGTTAAGCCATCGCCCTTAGAGACGGGCGGGCGGGCTGTATCATTGCAAAGTGCCGAACTGGAATCAGCGTGAGTTTTGGGGATATCCTACACACCACCTTCCGCGGCGGCCGACTTCTGGCGCTTGACGGTAAGTTTGTTCAGCGCAGCAACATAGGCCCTCGCAGACGCAACCAACGTGTCCGTATCCGCGCCGCGCCCGGTCACAGCACGTCCATCTTCTTCCAGCCGAACCGAAACCTCGGCCTGGGCATCCGTGCCTTCGGTCACCGCATGCACCTGGTAAAGCGCCAGTTTGGCATGGTGCGGCATCAGCTTCTTGATAGCGTTAAAGGTGGCGTCAACCGGCCCATTGCCATCCGATTGTACCGTGGTCACCGTTCCCTCAACGTCCATGGTCAGCGTCGCCTTTTGTGGTCCCTTACTGCCAGCAATCACCGTTAACTCAACAATCTTTGTGCGATTGTGCATGTGAGCAATCTCTTCATCCACCAGCGCCTCGATGTCTTCGTCATAGACATGTTTTTTCCGGTCGGCCAATGCCTTGAAGCGGTTGAACGTATCTTCGAACTTGTTGTCTCCCAGCACGTATCCCAACTCTTCCAGCTTTGAGCGAAATGCATTACGACCAGAATGTTTGCCCATCACTAATGACGTTTTACCAACGCCAACCGATTCCGGTGTCATGATTTCATAGGTCTGATTGTGTTTCAGCATCCCGTCTTGGTGGATGCCGCTCTCGTGAGCAAAAGCATTACGGCCAACAATCGCCTTGTTGTATTGCACCGGAAAATTGGTGACCGCTGAAACTAACTTTGAGGCGCGCGCCAACATCGTTGAGTCGATACCGGTATGATAAGGCATCGCATCGTGGCGCGTCTTAATACTCATCACCACTTCTTCCAAGGCGGCATTGCCAGCCCGCTCGCCGATACCATTGATGGCGCACTCAATCTGACGTGCACCCGCTTGCACACCAGCCAATGAGTTGGCAACGGCCAGCCCTAAGTCATTGTGACAATGGGTCGAGAAGACCACTTTGTCGGAATCTGGAACACCATCGCGCAGATCTTTGATCAAGCGAAAGTACTCATCAGGCACCGTATAACCAACCGTGTCAGGTATATTGATGGTCGTCGCGCCTGCCTTGATGGCCGTGTCGACGCACCGGCACAGGTAGTCCAGAGATGTGCGTGTTGCATCCATT
>JAHZKN010000019.1 GCA_022600335.1 Alphaproteobacteria bacterium | reverse complement strand
CCTGCAATATGATTTCGGTCGCTGGCAGGCACTCGCAGATCTCTATGTGGTCAATCATTTTGGTGGCGGTGAGGATGACGGCAAATGGGACTTTCAATATGCCTTGCGCTTGCTTTACCAGCAGTCACCAAACTGGGGCTATGCAATTGAAGCCTACGGCACCGTGGATCGATTGGGTTCCAGTGGCACAATTGGTGAAGAAGCGCTGTTATTTGGCGATCACGATCAACACCGCCTGGGACCCATCGTCTATTATACTGTTGATACGGGGAACAGTCCGCGACGTGCGCTCGGCCTACCGGCGCTGGACGATGATGGGGATGGCGATGACGCCGGCAGCGGCGCAACGCTCAATGTCGGCGTTGGTTGGTTTTTTGGTCTCAACGAAAACACGCCAGACCATACTTTGAAGTGGAGCGTTGAGTACGAATTCTAAGTGCTCACGCTAGCCACGCTACGCCGTGCATGACATCAAGCGTTGCGCAGCAAAACAAAGATCTACAACACACATCACCGGACGCAAGCGAGCATATGGCGTTCAAATGAGTGTTGTCCCAAAAAGAAAGCCGCCGCCGCGCTTCATCCTGGAGGAGACCACAGAGTGATGCGGCGGCAGCGGCAAATTTTTGCCAGCTCAAACGGGTGCCCGTAATGGGCGGCGATAACCCCGACTGTGCCAGTTGCGCAATCTGGGCTGACCTGGACGACGGCCCTGATTGGATGACGACATAATGCAACGTTATTACATGTCATTCAAGGATATAATGCCGGTCTCACACGTTCGTGAAAAATATAGTAACATGCTGATAATTGGGAGCTTCTCCCCTCTCGCAGAACTCAAAGCACAAATATGGGGTGCAGGAAAAATTCCCTACACCCCTAGAACTCTCTCACCGATCCGATGTCGGCCAACAAACGAGCTTAGTCGCGAGAAATGCTGGTGACTGCAAAGTTGCTATTAAGCTTGACGTCATACTGACCGCCTTTGCAGGTTGCATCATCGACTTCAAACACGCCGGACCCTTCGGATTCTTTTTCCATCTCACCACCCGAGCAACCCCAGGCAGCTAAAGCAGCCTGAATTTTTTTGCCCTCATCTTCCGATACTTTGTCATCTGCAAAGGCCGCCGACGCTGCCATTGTCAAACCACAGATCATCAAACCTATTCGCTTCATGGTCTTCTCCCAAGTTTTGTTGATTGATGATGGAAGTATGTAAGGCAGAGGTTAGATTCAAAAATAAAATGAGTTCATTTCTCGGTGACAGGCGTGTGATCGCACTTGTCTCTGTGCCGGGCCTGCTCGCAACGAGCATTAACGTGTACTAGTCGTCCTGCGCCCTTTGGCCATAACTTGAGAACTTCTCCAAAACTTCCGCCATTTCAGAGCGCAGCAAGAAATTCGGCGGGCCAAGTGCAAGAACTTTGAAATATTGCTCAGCCAGCACTTCAACATCAAAGGCAAGTTCAAGCGCGTGTTCCAGTGTCTCACCGATTGCAATGGCCCCGTGACTAGCCAACAGGCAAGCGTCACGCTTTGCCAACGCAGCAGCGACATCTTCTGCAAGTTTTTCCGAGCCGAAGGTTGCATACGGCACGAGCGGAATATCGCTACCGCCTGCGACAGCAACCATGTAGTGAAACGCCGGAATAGGTTTGCCTGCACACGCTAGAACCGTGGCGTGCAAAGAGTGTGTGTGCACCATGGCATGGCGGTCGGGTCGAGCGTGATAGACAGACAGGTGAAACCGCCATTCGCTCGATGGTTTTTTTTGTTTGCCGGGAACGTCACCGTCGCCTGCGACATAGACAATGTCGCTGACCTTTAGGTCCTCATAGGCAAGCCCACTTGGGGTAATCAACATGCCGTCATCAAAACGGCACGATATATTACCCGTGCGCCCCGGGGACAGGCCCGAAGCACTCATTTTGCAGGCCGCTCTGATGACCCTCTTGCGCACCTTACTCTCGCTGCTGGCTTTGCCAGACCGGCTATGAATTGCGTTTGACTTTGCCATCTTCAGAATTACTCGTTTGCAGGGGTCTGCTTCATGCCAGGCAGTACCTGCGTCCTTAAGTTGGGCCACGTTCTGGATATAGCGATAACAGACCTTCTGGGGTTGCAGGGCAACAACCGCGTTCTGTGATGAATCCGGTGACAAGGCGCGCTGGTGTAACATCAAATGCCGGGTTGCTTGCTGGTGAGCCAGGTGCGGCAATATCAACTGTTACCACAGACCCATCTGCCATCCGGCCCTGCATGGCCAGCACTTCGTCCTCACCACGGTCCTCAATCGGGATCGCAAATCCGTCGTCCAACGTCCAGTCGATGGTTGAATGGGGCAACGCCACATAAAATGGCACGTTGTTATCCCGCGCTGCCAAAGCCTTAAGATATGTGCCAATCTTATTGGCGACATCACCGGTTGCTGTTGTGCGGTCTGTTCCCACGATGCATATGTCAACTGCACCGGTTTGCATGAGGTGGCCGCCTGCATTATCGACAATAATGGTATGAGGCACACCGTGCCCACCGAGCTCATACGCTGTCAGGGCTGCCCCCTGGTTGCGCGGTCGCGTCTCGTCGACAAAGACATGTAAGGCAACACCAGCATCGTGCGCCTGATAAATGGGTGATGTTGCCGTCCCCCAATCGACAGTTGCCAACCAGCCTGCATTGCAGTGGGTCAACACGTTGACTGGAGTGCCAGCAGGTTTTTTTGCAGCGATTTCTTCAATCAGTTTCTTGCCGTGCACACCAATCTGGCGACAGGTCTCGACATCTTCCTCTGAAATATCCCGTGCCCGTGCGTAGGCGGCGTCCACGCGTACTTCACGCGGTAAATTGCGCACTGTGGCTTGCATTTCATTCAGTGCCCAGCGCAGGTTGATTGCGGTCGGACGCTGCGCTGCCAGATAGTTTATCGCCCGGTCTAGACCCTCATCTGAAGCGTCTTTGCGCAATGCCAAACACACACCATACGCCGCCGTCGCACCAATCAACGGAGCGCCGCGCACCTGCATTGCTTTGATCGCATGCGCTGCGTGCTGCACCGTTTCCAAACGCACCGTTTCAAGAACATGTGGCAAACGGGTTTGATCAATTATTTCAACCGACCATCCGTCTTCACACAGCCAGATGGTACGCATGGGTTTGCCGTTAATCTTCACGTTTCAACATGTCCCAAACTATTGTGACGACGGAAGTGGGATGGTGAGAGTCTCATGCAGACCACACTGTTTGCATGAAAATCGATACCATTCTGTATGTGGCCTTGCCGAAACATCTGAAATGTTCAGCGCTTTAGCCCCACACCGAAGACAATGGCGGTCCGGCTTACCCGCCTTCCACAGCTGCAAGAGTTGTACAGCACGGGCGTGCTCCTCTGGCGCGAATGCCATGTGTGTTAGTGCCTTTCAGGTTTCACCCGGCCAGCCCGCTCTGAAACAGTCTAGTGCCCCTCAAACGCCATCACAGCCTGCCACGGCACATGATGATCGTCCAACCGCTTGCCGCCAGCAAGCTCTGGCAGGTCAATAATAAACGAAGCGCCGATAATGTCGGCGCCAGACTGTCTGAGCAACTTCACGGTGGCCTCCGCCGTACCGCCGGTTGCAATCAAATCATCAACAATCAAAATGCGCTCTCCTTGGGCAACCGCATCTTCGTGAATTTCGATAACATCAACACCATATTCCAAAGTGTATTCTTGGCTGATGGTCTTCCACGGCAGTTTGCCCTTCTTGCGCACCGGAATAAATCCACAGCCCAATTTGTCGGCAATTGCACCGCCAAGAATAAACCCGCGTGCCTCAATGCCAGCCACCGCATCCACCGGCACGCCCCGATAGTGTGCCGCCATCTGCTCAATGACCGCCTTAAACCCCTGGGCGTCAGCAAACAACGTGGTCACGTCACGAAACAAGATTCCGGGCTTTGGGTAATCTGGAATCGTGCGAATTAGGCTTTTTAAGTCTGCCAAGGTCACCTCCCCGTCAAAATCAGCAGGCAGGTTAGCAATAATGGCTGGTTGAGGGTAGAAGGGTTGAAACGCCACTGTTGATTCGAGGGGCCTATTTGACGGTTTGCATTTCCACCGTTGAAGGGCCGAAAAATGTGATGACCGACACCAACATTCCACTCACCGCCGACAGCGATTTTGATGACCTGCCACGCACCTTGCGCCGCGAACGTGAACGCCAGGCTGCAAGTTTGGCCGCACCAGCACCCGACTTTGAAGTGCGTGGGGAGGGTTATGACAGTTCCTACGCCGAGGACCCTGTGCCGGCCTCCGTGCAGCGCTTCGATGTGCCGTTTTTCAAATTGATGTTTTTTCTTCTTAAAGCGGTTCTGGCTGCCATCCCCGCATTACTGTTGTTGGCTGTGATCTTGTGGTTCGCAGGTCAGGCCTTGCAGGTATTCTTCCCTGAATTGGTGCAGATGAAAATTCTGATCAGCTTCCCCGCAAGCGAACCGCAGACTTAAGATCGCATCTTTGGTTCGCATGCGCCGTGGATTCAGGCCTGCGCCAAAACGCGCCCAGCAATCGCATCGAGCTTTTTCAGCACCTCAGGATCACGCGCCTCTGGCGGCGTAATGATGGCAACGTCGAGGGCGGTGTCACAGCCAATCGGGCAACTTGGATGCGTGCGCGGAAACGTTTTTGCCAATTGCGCAACAAGGCGCTGCGCTTTTGCGGTGTTATCTTTCATCACTGCAATGATGGCGGCCACGTCCACCGACTCATGATCGTCGTGCCAGCAATCATAGTCGGTCACCATTGCCACCGTGGCATAGGGCAGCTCTGCTTCGCGAGCCAGCTTCGCCTCCGGCATGTTCGTCATACCGATAACGTCACAACGCCAACTACGATACAAGTTGCTTTCAGCGCGCGTTGAAAATTGTGGCCCTTCCATAACCAGGTACGTACCGCCACGGGTGTGAGCAATGCTTTCAGCTTTTGCGGCAGCTTCAAGCTGGTCGAGCAACAGTGGGCAAACGGGATCGGCGACAGATACATGCGCCACGCAACCCGGGCCAAAAAAGCTCTTCTCACGCGCGAAGGTGCGGTCGATAAACTGGTCGACCAGAACAAAGTGACCCGGGGCGTAAGCTTCTTTGAGCGAACCACAGGCCGAAATTGAAATGACGTCGGTAACGCCGGCCCGTTTCAACACGTCAATGTTTGCGCGAAAGTTGATGTGAGACGGTGGTACATTGTGCCCTCGACCATGCCGCGGCAGAAAACGCACCGGCAAACCCTCAAGCTCAGCACTGAGAATTTCATCAGACGGCGCACCCCAGGGGCTATCAATCTTTTGCCATTGAGCGTCGCTGAGGCCAGGAAGGTTGTAGAAACCGCTGCCGCCGATGATCCCAAGCACTGTATTTGTCATCTCACCCTCTCAACGCGATCCTGCCAAATCTCAAAACGCAATGCAGCCGTGCGCAATCAAAAAATGCAACCAAGTGTCAGTCTCGTGTTGCAAAGCGATGCGCGCAGAAACCCATAAATGCAAATGGCCCCGCAGGCGAGGCCAAAGTGCACGCGTCTGCTGTGCAACGGGCACGGCAGAGAGCTAGTGCTTCACGCGCTTCCAGATTGCTTTCTTGGCATAGTAAAGCAGGATGGTTGTGATCAACAGATAAAGTAACACCTGCCACCCAAGGCGTTTGCGCTGATCATGTGAGGGATCCGCCGCCCAGGCCAAGAATGCAGCCACGTCTCTTGCATGCTGCGCCGTAGTCTCAGGCACAACGGGCTTGCCGTCAGCATTTTTTTTGTATTCGACGGCTTCGTCACTCAGCGGTGGCGTCATCGCGATTTGATGACCTGGAAATGCCGCGTTGTATTGCATGCCCTCTTGCAGAGCGACACAGACGTCCTTTTCGGCCCCGTTTGCGTGCGTGACACTTGCACACCGCTCGACTCCAGTTGCGTCCTCAGCATCCGCGTCCGACACCGCCACGAGTTTTCCGTCTTCCGTCCGCTTAAACGCAGGTGCCTCGTCACGGTACCCTGTGAGCAACGCGTAGATGTAGTCGACGCCACCCTCTTGGTACGCGGTCGCCATGTCTTTCAACATATGAAAGGGGTGCCACCAAACCGGTCCCGTATACTCCACACCACGGGCCCGCGCTATCAAGGAAAGATCGGGTGGATACGCACCGTTTTGCGCCGCGCGCGCTTGTTTCTCATTTTTATAGGGGCCTGGAATTGCATCCGAGAGACGCGGCGGGCGTTCAAACATCTCACCGTCATCATTGGGACCATCAACAACGGCGTTGGCCCAATCAGCTGCTAGGGCTTTAACGTCTGCTTCAGGGAACCCTGGACCACCAGGCTCAACAAGGTTGCGGAACCGCACACGATCGATGCCGTGACAGCCAGCGCAAACATTTTGATAGACTTGGAAGCCACGCTGCAACTGACCTTGGTCATAGAGACCAAACGGACCAGAAAAGCTCCACGCCTGTCGCTCGATTGCAACGCCGCCGCCAGCAGCAGATGCGACTGTTGTGTTCATTATCCCAGCCACTGACGCGACAAAGACAAAAGCAGCAATTTTTTTTGATGTTGTCATGCCCTTGTCCCTCAGCCTTGATTCGCCGGTTCAGCATCAGCGCGGCTATCGCTGCCGGCTTTCCCCAGCACAGATTCCGCAATTGATGCCGGCGGCTGATTAGTCGTTTCAATCAGACCAAGAATTGGCAGCACCAAAAGGAAGTGGGCAAAATAGTACACCGTGAATATGCGCGCCCATACAATGTAAGCCCCCTCCGGTGGCTTGGCACCAAGATAGCCGAGCCCAAGACAGGCAACGACCAGCGCCCAGAAAAACCACTTGTAAACCGGCCGGTAGCGCGTTGAGCGTACCGTACGGCAACGATCTAGCCAGGGCACAAACAACAGCACCACGATGGCTGCAAACATGGCCATGACACCACCAAGCTTGGAAGGAATGGCACGCAGAATGGCGTAGAACGGCAGGAAGTACCATTCCGGAACAATATGCGGCGGCGTCGCCAAGGGATTGGCAGGTGTGTAGTTGTCCGCGTGGCTCATGTAGTCCGGCACAAAGAAGACGAACCACAAGAACACGATGAGGAACACGAACATTGCAAACACATCCTTTGCAACCGCAAAGGGATACATTGGGACGGCATCGGCTTTGGTTTTTACGTCCAGGCCTGTTGGACTGTTTTGACCAACCACGTGGAGTGCCCAGATGTGTAAGCCGACAAGGCCGACGATAATGAATGGCACGAGATAATGCAGCGAGAAGAAGCGATTTAACGTTTTCCCAGTGATCGAATACCCGCCCCATAACCACTGAACGATGGCGGTGCCGAGCCCGTCAATAACACCATCCAAAGATGAGAACAGATTGGTGATCACCGTCACGCCCCAGAAGCTCATCTGCCCCCAAGGCAGGGCGTAGCCCAAGAACGCTGTCGCCATCATCGCGATAAAAATGAATACACCCAAGATCCAAAGAATTTCACGCGGTGCCTTGTATGAACCGTAATAGAGGCCGCGGAAGATATGGATATAGACGGCAATGAAAAACATCGATGCACCAACGGCGTGCAGCTTAGTGAGGAGCCAACCATAGTTGACATCACGGCGGATCGTATCAACGGAGTTGAACGCATCAGCACCGCTCGGCTGATAGTGCATGGCCAAAACAATGCCAGTGATAATCTGTGCAACGAGGCAGAACGTCAGAATACCGCCGAACGTCCACAGGTAGTTGAGATTACGTGGGGTTGGAAATTCAACGAGCTGGTCGTGCACAAGCCGCGGAACCGGCAACCGTTCGTCAAGCCATTTTGCCCATCTGCCCTGTGGCTCATAGGTCGACTCGTGATGAGCCATCATGCGTGCTCCCTCTAACCGATCTTGATCTTTGTGTCTGAAACAAAGTCGTATTTGGGTACTTCAAGATTGTATGGTGCTGGGCCCTTACGGATCCGCCCTGACGTGTCGTAGTGCGAGCCGTGACAAGGGCAGAACCACCCCCCGTATTCACCGGTATTTTCACCAAGGCGCTGACCCTTTGGAATGCATCCAAGGTGGGTACAAACACCAACCAGAACCAGCCACTTCTCATGGCCATCTTTGACGCGATTGGTATCAAGTGCTGGGTCTGACTCTGGCAACGCATCGTTGCGCGCCTGTTCGTCAATAAGATCGCCCAGTGCCACATCTTTGGCTGCTGCGATTTCATCGGCGCTGCGATGACGAATGAATACAGGCTTGCCGCGCCATAGCACAGTAATTGCCTGCCCTTCTGCGACCGGCGACAGATCCACTTCTATGGACGCCAACGCTTGGGCTCCAGAATCCGGGTTCATTTG
>JAHZKN010000201.1 GCA_022600335.1 Alphaproteobacteria bacterium | reverse complement strand
GCAATCTCTGGGAAATATTCTGGGATTAGCTGCAAATCAGGAACATCGACATTGCCAAGCCATCTTGAACCAAGTGCACCAAAGTGCCGGCGGCGCATATCTTGCCAGCCATAGATGATGGTTGAGCTGCCGCCCCTACGCGTCTCAATTGGTTTACCGACGCCTTTCAACACTGAGCGCGTCGTGGCTTCCCCCGGATCAAAGCGATTGCCTGGAGAAATGGTGATTGAGACAGCGTCAATCGAGGCAAGGTCACGGGCCAGATGGCAAAGCACTGTTGACGACAGTCCAGGAACCGAGCTTGCACCACTAACAATCAAAACATTGGCGTTCTGTGCCGCTGCATCAAGTTTCCGAATACCGACCACAAAGTCACGGGAATCTGCAAGGTCAATATAGTGGCAGCTGTTTTCGATCGCCGCTTGCGCAAGTTGCGTATTCTGATCTTGAAACGGTCCCGAGGCGTTGATGATGATGTCTGGTTCTATTGTTGCAAGCTGCTGTGAGGTGATCGCGACACTGTCAACAAACGCAGCTGTCACTGCAGCCGGAAACCGACCGTCAAGGTCAGTCGCGGCTTGTTGTGCGTGCTCCAGATTGCGACCCGCAACAACAATCTCTAGAGTCGTTTCCGACGCCAGACGTTGGGCGGTGCGGGTGCCGAAGGCCCCATAACCACCGACAATAAGAATACGCGCCAACGCTTCACCTCATTGTCTCAAAGTTGTCTTGGAATTGCGTGGCCCATACGTGCGCTGAGAAGCCAGCAGCCTGTAGACTAATGAACGGTGCGCGACATGTCGTGTTTGGTTGTGCGTGCTCTGCCCCGCCTGACGTCCACGTTTGTTGGTTGCGCAATCATGATGGGTTTGTCTTTGCTGCCGGCATCACCAGTCGGTTTGTGATTGCCTGAGCCACGACCGCCGTCGTTGCCGGGTTCGGGCTCAGAGTTTCCGTGCGATCCGGCGATGCGATCTGACAACGCAAGCAGCACGCTGGAAATGACGAAAACCGCATGAACGATCACCAACCACATCAAGTCGCGGTCACTGACCTGGCTGACGGTCATAAACTGCTTGAGAAGTTGAATGGCAGAGATGGCGACAATCGACGACAACAATTTGAGTTTGAGTGCGGAAAAATCAATAGTGCCCATCCAAGCGGGCCAGTCTTTGTGGTCGCTCAGATCGATGCGCGATACAAAATTTTCGTAGCCTGACAAAATGACAATAATCAACAAGGACCCTGTCAGCGCCAGGTCAACGAGCGCCAAAACGCCAACAATGACTTCCGATTCGGTGAGAGTGAAAGCGTGGCTAGCGATATGAAAAAGCTCACCCATGAACTTGATCAGCAGAATAAAGAGCGACGCCGCCAATCCAAGATAAAATGGAGCTAAAATCCAGCGCGACGCGAAAATCAAAGATTCAATGATGTTTTCAATGGTGTCTTTGATCATCGCAAAAGGCCTATTTTCAGTGTTGGGATGGCAATCGTTCGGGTGCTTCATGGCATGTGCGCTGGTGCTCAGGCAAGAAAATCCCGTTCTCTTTAGGCGAAAGGTATGTGGGTAAGAAAACAGACACTGAAACGCGCAGCAGCGTGCGGGCCTGGCCGCAGATCTCGTTAGAGGTCGTCTGCCAAATCATCGAGGACAATCAGGTGATCCGGTAATTCATTGGGATCAGCTGTACCGGGTGGAAAAGACTTTGCGAGGTGTGTGCCAACGCGTTTGATAGTGTCAACAAAGGCTTGTGTTGGATGACCTCTGCCAATGGCTTCTGTTAGGGCATGGACAATACTCTGCCATTCGCTATCAGGAACCTTGGCGTCGATCTCTGTATCAGCGATGATTTCGGCGTAGCGTTCGGCAACCGAAACAAAAATTAAGACACCAGTGCGTTTTTTCGTCGTGTGTAGGGTTTGGGCTAAGAATTGCTCCCTAGCACGACGATGCGCGGTGCGGTCTTTGACCGATTTTGGCACCAGTGCGTAGCGCAATGGTCGGACCAAAAAGAGCGAGAGCAGTAGCAGGAAGACGACAAGCTGCACACCATAGATCCAGATCACCGGCCACCAGGTAAATACAATAAATGGCCACGGGACAAACAAGGCGATGATTGCTGCCCAGAGAAATGGTGCATAGAGATAGGTGTTGCTCTCTCGCGCAACCACCGCAACAATTTCACCGGCGGTCTTAGACTCCGCGTCAGCGATCGCTTTAGCGATTTGGTGTTCATCGGTTGATGAAAAGAGAGCCATATTCAATCCTAACTGCGAATCGTCGTTGTTATATCAACGGGTGATGCGACCAGAATATTTGTGATCGGATACTGAGTCCTACCAACTTCCTGATGCGCCCCCTCCGCCGAAGCCGCCGCCACCACCTGACCAGCCGCCTCCTCCACCGCCACCCGACCAGCCGCCATCCCAGTGATCACGATGGCCGCTTGGAATAATGATGACAGATCCATCGTCATGTCGGCGGCGTTTGTTGCGTGGGCCAACGCGCTTTGCTTGTTGATAGTGCTGGTAGAAAATATAGATGAAGATCGCTAGCCATATAGCCAGCATGATGAGTTCTTCCGTTTCAATTTCATTGCGGTTTCGCCCACGTGCCCGTTTGCGAACCGCTTCGGCGTCACCGAGCAGGACGTCTTTGATGTCGCGCACGCCCGCGCGGATGCCTCCCGCAAAATCTCCACGGCGAAAGCCTGGCAGAATGGCATTCTGAATAATCAATTTTGACATGGTGTCGGTCAACATCGGTTCTAGGCGCCGACCAACTTCAATTCGCACTTTGCGTTCTTTTGGGGCGACAAGCAGCACCACACCGTTGTCCTTGCCTTCTTGGCCAATGCCCCACTTGCGCGCCAAACCGATGGAATAGTCTTCGATCGCATACCCTTCGAGCGAAGACACAGTTACGATCGCAAGTTGATCTGTCGAAGTGGTTTCAAGCGCCGAAAGTTCGGTTTCGATCTCGGCCCGTTCAGCGGTGCTTAGGAGACCCGCCTGATCGACAATGCGACCGGTCAATGTTGGATAATTGGGTTCAGCAGCTGCCGTGTCGGCAAGACAGACCGATAGCAACACGGCAACAGAAGTCGCCTGCACTTGAGAACCAAAGCGGCTTACCCAATTGGTTTGCATTCTCAGGAAGGACAAGACCATGCAACAGACCTTTTGACCTTGGCCACGGGGACACGGCCTTAAGCTCGGCCGTGTCGGATCTAGAGGTAAGATGCGATCGGCGCACCTGAGGCCGGTCTAGAATTCAACCTTCGGAGTTTTTGTAGATTCGGTGGGCACCTCGAAAGTCGCCATTTCCTTTGCGGTTGGATACATGAACGACTTCCACCAACGGCCAGGAATGGTCTTGAGCTCTGTGTTATAGACACGAACCGATTCAATATAATCACGACGTGCGATGGAAATCCGGTTTTCGGTTCCTGCCAACTCGCTTTGCAGAGCAAGGAAATTCTGACCGGACTTGATGTCTGGATATCGTTCGATCACCGCGAGCAGCCGCCCAAGTGCGCCCCCAAGCTGGTTTTGTGCATCCTGCAATTTTTTCATGGCATCAGGATTGGTCAGAACATCCGACGGTATGTTGGCCTGTACCTGCGTGGCTTTTGCGCGCGCTTCCACGACTTCAGTCAGCACCTTGCGTTCCTGCTCGGCAAAGCCTTTGACTGTATTGACCAGGTTGGGGATAAGTTCCGCACGCCGCTTGTATTGGTTAAGAACTTCCGACCACGCGGCTTTGGCGCTTTGTTCATATGTTGGAATGTTGTTGACGCCGCACCCTGAGAGCGACATCGCCAGGGCCATCAGGACGGCCACGCCTGGCAGCTGAAAAGTACGAACTATGGCTTGACGTTGCATTGCGGAAGATCTCCTCGCCTCTATCGACAAACGGACCGGAAAGACGCGTACGTCGTAGGAGTTTCGCCTGACGATGGCAAGGTCTGGCCGACCCTGGACGCCTGAAACAACAGATTTGGATCAGAGCCGGTCAATTCGTACCGGGCATTTACCACGCCTGAGCGTTTCTTTTCGGGGGTTGGATCAGGTCTGATAGCGTGATGTCCAACTCTGCGGGTTCACTGTGCGCTAGGGCAACAATCGGTTGTTCTGGATTTGCTTTCGAATCCACATCAGCGAATTGTTGCAATGCAAAGACACAGGGGTAAAGACACCATGCGTTTCAGCGTACTCTCTACAGCGGCAGTGGTCGTTGCACTATCGGCAGTGGCCAGCACGGTGAACGCTGGTCATCGATGCGCCCCCCGCGCAGTGGAATGCTACAAGCAGGTACAGCAGCCCGATGTCTATCGCACAGTTGAGCGCCGAGTCGTGGTTCGCCCTGGACGCCGGGAGGTTGTCTCGACGCCGGCGGTTGTCAAAACCCAGCGTGAGCAGGTCGTGGTTCGCCCTGGCCGCTGGCACAGCGTTCATAAACCCGCTGTCTACGCAAATCGCACTACGCGTCAGCTCGTCCGGCCGGCACGTGTCTCTTATACGTCGACGCCACCGGTGGTACGCACGGTTCACCAAACAGTTGTCATCAAACCCGGTGGTACATATTGGACGCATCGCCGAGATCGTCACGGAAATTTGGTCAAATGTCGTGTTCAGCGCCCGGCCGTGACGCGAACGGTTGCCCGACAGGTCGTTGTCCGCCCTGGTCACCGCCAGCGCCATGTTGAGCCGGCCGTCTACCGCGACGTCACACACCGTGTGATTGTCCGCCCAGCTTCAACGCAGCGCATTTTTGAACCCCCCGTTCATAAAACTGTGTCGCGTCAAGTCGTTGTTCGCCCAGCCTCACACCGGGTCATCAATCATCCGCCCGTCTATGCCACCAAGCACGAAAAGGTGTTGGTGAAACGTGGCGGCACAGCTTGGCACCGGGTTAGCCACCACCGTTAGTGGTGGTGTGTCTGGGGAACGTTCGGCCAGATGCGCTGGGCGCTAAGGCCCAATTCGATTGTCATCGGGTGCTGTGATTTCTATCGCGGCACCCGTTTTCTGTTGCGGACCGGGTGTTAGTTCGCAACTGAGCATAGCGATGGCACGCATCAAGATATTTCAGCGACCTAAGGCGGTTGCCACATCAGGCTGCCACAATCGCAAGGCACACCAGCTTTGGATGAAACGCGCAGGCTTGATGGAATGGCAATCATCAAGGCTTTGGGGAAGGGGATGCGGCCGATCATGTCCAATAGTATAGCGGTGATGAATGCCAAAGGCGGCGTCGGAAAGTCGACCTTGGTGTTGGCCCTGGCCGAGACGCTCTCTGCCTACCATGACAAACGTGTTTTGGTGATCGATAGCGACGCCCAGGCCAGTGTCTCCAGCATGTTTATGACCATTGCAAATCTGCATCGCTTGCAAAGCGAGCAAGCAACGCTTGTTGACTATTTGGTCGCTGGGACATTGCGCAATCTCGATGTCGATTGGCGCAATTACATTGTTGAGGATGTATCAGATGTTGATGATGCACGATCTGTTTATCTGATCCCAAGTGACATGCAGCTGACGCTATTTGAGCGGGAGGTCTCAAAAGAGTCCCTACACAGCCGCTTGCGGATGGTGATTTCGCAGCTTGTGCACCAAGTTTCGCAAGTATTCGATTGTGTCTTAATCGATTGCTCTCCAGGCCTTTCCGTGTTGACGGAATGCTGGCTGCGTGAAACCGCCTATCATGTTGCGCCAACAAAAGCTGACTATGTATCGATTTGTGGTCTCGAAGTTTTCCGCCGCTTTCAATCGCTCAATCCAGAAATGGGGTTCGCGGAAAATTTGGGTGTCATTGTCAATATGCGCGATGCGCAATCTAAAACAGAAACCGATTACCAAGCATGGCTCAAATCCAACGATGCCAACCGCTGTTTCAAGCAAGCTATCCCGCGCGTTTGCGCACTTCAGGATGCCGCCCGCTTTGATGCGCAGCAGCGATCTTACTTTGCCAAGTATCCCGGTAAGGTCGGAGAAGCGTTGCGTGCGTTGACTGTCGAACTGGTCGATCGACTTGACACCAGTCAGTCGTATCGCATGCATGCTAGAGCGGCTGCCGAAGCGCAAGCTGCCAGCAGCATTGACGCGGCGTGATGAGGCAACGCGGCAAGCGGTGCCAATTCGGTGAATAGAGTTGGTATAAAATTGGAGCGGGCGATGAGATTCGAACTCACGACCCTCACGTTGGCAACGTGATGCTCTACCCCTGAGCTACGCCCGCGTCCGATGGGTATTGATCTCGCTGGATGTCCAGCAAGGCCCGTCTTATGACCCAACCCTTAGAGCTTGGCAACCTGCAAAGCGACAAAATTTGTGCCATGCGACTTGCCCTCACCCCTGCGCGACATTACCTACCAGAGGGCCTCCTACGGGAGGGCAATGACCGAAGCTAGAGCCACAAGACGTATGTACCCTGCTAGCAGAGAGACCCTATTCGAACGCCTAGAAGAGCTCGGTATCCCGGCGAGAACCGTGGATCACAAACCTGTTTTCACCGTGTCTGAAAGTGCAGCCATCGATTGTGATCTGCCAGGCGGGCATACCAAAAATTTGTTTCTGAAAGATGCCAGAGGGGCGTTATATTTGATCATCGCGCACACCGAGACTCAAATTGACCTTAAGGGGCTGCCCAAGCGTCTTGGATCTGCAAGATTGAGCTTCGGAAACGCGAAGCTACTGCAAACCGTTCTTGGAGTGCAGCCTGGCTCAGTTACAGCGTTTTCTCTGATGAATGACACGGAGCATCAGGTGAATGTTATTATTGATCAGAACTTGATGCGTTTTGACACGATCAACTGTCACCCGCTAGAGAATAACGCAACCACAAACATTGCACGTGAAGACCTTTTGAGGTTCATTCGTGCAGCAGGCCATGATCCAAAGATCTTGGATCTCAGGAGTGTTGCGCAATCGCCATCACTCTGAAGTAACACCGATCGTCGTTTGAATTGCGATACGGGTTAGAAAATCAATGCGAGGTAGGATGTTAGGTGCCGGATTGAATGACGCTCCAGGTGATGCTGAGATCATCAAGGAGTCGTCGACGGCAGATTTTATGGTCGACGTTGTCGAGGCCTCTAAGCAACAGACGGTGATCGTTGATTTTTGGGCGCCCTGGTGTCAGCCATGTAAACAATTGACTCCGGTTCTTGAGAAGATTGTCCGCAGTTATGCGGGCAAGTTGCGGTTGGTCAAAGTCAACGTTGACCAAAATCAGGCCATCGCGGCGCAGTTGCGCGTTCAATCCCTTCCGACAGTCCTGGCTTTTCAAGATGGCAAGCCCATTGACGGGTTTATGGGGATGCAACCTGAAAGCGCGATAAAGGAATTTGCAGAGCGCGTTGTTGGCGCCGATGAACAGGATCAAATTGCTGCTGTGATCGACTCTGCTGAGCAGGCGTTGGAAGACGGTGATCTTCAGGGCGCTGCGGAAGCGTTCGCTGCAGTGTTGCAGGTCGATCCTGAAAATGCAGATGCCCTTGCGGGTCTTGCAACGTGCTACCTCAAGAGCGGAGATGCGACCCGTGCTGAGCAGACGATTGGTTTGGTGCCGCCTGCGAAACGCACTAATTCTAAAGTGGAAAGTGTCAAAGCCAGCCTAGAGCTGGCGAAGGTGGCGGAAACCGCCGGACCTGCAGATGAACTATCTCAAAAAATCGCCAATGATCCCAATGATCACCAGTCTCGCATCGACTTGGCAATGTCGTTAGCGGCGCGCGGCGATAAATCGGGCGCGGTTCAACACTTGCTAGAAGTTGTCAAACGCGATCGAGACTGGAATGATGAGGCCGCGCGCAAACAATTGGTCAAGCTCTTTGAAGCCTGGGGACCAAAAGACCCTATCACCAATGATGGTCGCCGACAGCTATCATCGATCTTATTCTCTTGACGCTGATGAATAAGGAAACTGCGGGCCAGGTTTATGAAGGACCGATATCGACAGCCCAGTGATTTGCCTCCACGGATTCCTATATTTCCGTTGCGCGGTGCAATTCTATTGCCGCGTGCGACGCTGCCGTTGAATGTCTTTGAGCCACGCTATTTGCAGATGGTCGATGACGTATTGTCAGGAGACCGCGTGCTTGGCGTCATACAACCGAAGCTTGGCGATGAAGACGAAGATATGGAAAGCCCGTTGGGGAAATCGTTTCCGTTGCAGCGCGTAGGTTGTGTCGGTCGCGTGACGTCGTATCAGGAACTCGAAGATTCCCATGTTATGATTACGCTGACTGGTGTGGTGAGATTTGAAGTTCTTGCTGAGCCGATGACTGATACGCCCTACCGTATTATCAGTGCGAACTATGACGCGTTTGCATCAGACTTTACCACAGGACTGGGCGAATCGCAGGTAGACCGCTCTAAGTTATTGAGTGTTCTCAAGGCCTATTTGGATGCCAACAAGCTTGCAGCGGATTGGGATGGGATCCAGCGCGCATCAAGTGAACAACTGATCAATGCGTTGTCGATCATGAGTCCGTATGGTGCTGAAGAAAAACAAGCTCTTCTTGAGGCTGCAAGCTTAAAGGAGCGCGCCGACGTGTTGGTTGCTCTAGCGGAGATGGAACTTGCAGCAGGTGTTGGTGGTGCTGGTACATTGCAATGAATCTGATTTGGAATATCAGTAATTCTAACGCTCGTTTCATTCGCAAAAAAGTCTAGGAGTTCGGGTGTGGCAGAAAGCAAAGATAACGATAAATTGACACCAGATGCAGATAAGTCTGCCGCGGCAGAGCACGCTGAATCACAGAAAGAGACCGCAGGTGTTGATCGTAGACTGCTAGAGATTTTAGTCTGTCCGGTAACCAAAGGTCCATTGGACTATAAACCTGAAACTCAAGAACTATTGAGTTATCGCGCCGATCTTGCTTTCCCCATTCGTGATGGTGTGCCGCTAATGACAGTTGAGGCTGCAAGATCATTGACCGAGCAAGAACGGTCCCGCGCTAAGTCTCGTGGCGCTCCGGGCAACACCTAAGATACGAACAGATACTGTCGTACTAGGTGTTTTCACCTGAGAATCTCCAATCTGTGCAGGCTTGATGTCGTCCTCGGCATCAAATTGCGCGCGCCCAAACCCCGATTTGTTGCGAGAAAAGCAATTCGTTAACCATTCAATTTCAGACATTGTCAAATTCGTTGTGATGATCTGCATCCTGTTGGTTGGGAATTTGATCAGGTTTTCATGGCATTAGGGGATCAACATCAGGCGCTGGGTCCGTTTAGGGCAGGCTCTAAATTGCACTCACATCACGATGCAGCCGTTTCTCTTTCCGGAGCTGGCGGGATTGCAGATGCTGGTGAGCCATTACCTGCAACGACGGCAGGTGTTGCGAACGTCGCAGTAGGTACGGTTCTGCATAGCAAAGTCACGGTCTATGCGTTGACGAGCCTAACAATCGCGACGCTGATCGGCGTGTTAGTTCTGCTTCCAGCCCCAGACGTTGCCGGCCGGGTTTTGTGTGTGCTCGCCATCGCGCTGAGTTATTGGGTTGGTGTGGAGTGGGCCAAGACACTTGCCGCGCGGCGCCGCAAAGACCTGTCAAACCCAGATCCGTTGCTGATCACAGCGATTGATCAAAAAATGGAACAGCTTGAAGACGCCAAGTGGGAGCTCAGTGACAATGCATTGCGCTATCGCGATCTCTTAGATCAACACCAAGACATGATTGTCCGTCGCAATGAAGATGGATTTATGACGTTCGCAAACCATGCCTACTGTACAATGTTTGGTGTAGAGCCTGGCGAACTTCTGGGAAATGCGCACATCCATGACGTTGTCGAGCGTACTGAGCGGCAAACGAGCGGTACCGCTTTGGATGGACACAGAAGTTATCTGGAGTTGGTACAGACCGTAAAGGGTGAACGGTGGATAGAATGGGGCGAGCATCGGGTTTGTTCAGCCGATGGTTCCGG
>JAHZKN010000200.1 GCA_022600335.1 Alphaproteobacteria bacterium | reverse complement strand
GTGCTGCATGTTGGCAGGTGTCGTAACACTCGCACAATCCAAACCACCGTCGGCGGCGTCGCTTGTGCTTGCAACAGCATCAGGTGCGGTTGCAGTGAAGGCAGCTGATCACTCTGCAACACCCGCCACAGCCGTCACATTGCGCTACGAGCACTTTGATCTCTCAGCACTCAGCGCATCATCGTACGGTGATAACGAGCACTAGGCGACAGACCTGCTGCTTCACAGATTGAATTTAGTCTCAAGACGACGGATCGCCGTTATCGCTCTGGGCGCGTGTCGTCCGCTCAAGGGCGAGCTGCTGTAGCACAGTGCGCACGGGATCAAGGTCGCGCATATGCACGTCTTGCTGCGGATATGGGATCTCGACGTTGGCCGCGGCAAGGGCTTTGAAAATGCGAATTCTAAGGTCTGAGGCAACGCTCAGCCGATTGTTGACGTCTTCGATGTAAGCCCGCACCGTAAAATCAAGTGAACTGGCGCCAAAGTCTTCGAATGCGACGCTGGGTGCGGGCACTCCGAGCACAAGTGGGCAATCCCGCGCTACCCGAAGCAGAAGATCCTGAACAAATTCGGGATCTGCTTGGTAGCTGACACCTACCGGAATGATGACGCGTCCAAGAGCATTGCGATGAGTCAGGTTGACCACGGCATTGGAGATGAATTCCGAGTTGGGTACGATGACGTTGGTGCGGTCGAAGGTCTCAATTTCCGTGGAGCGCACGCTGATGCGCCGCACATGGCCTTCGTAGTTGTTAACGCTGACCCAATCACCGACCTTAATTGGCCGTTCGAACAAGATGATCAGTCCGGAGACAAAGTTGTTGACGATGGATTGCAGCCCAAAACCAATACCAATGGATAGCGCACCAGCGACAATCGCTAGGTTGGTAATATCAAAGCCGGCATAGGACACAGCCGCTAGCGTGGCCGCGACAACGCCCAGGTATCCAACGGCCGTTTGGATGGAGTTTGCGACTCCATGGTCCATGCGACCGGGCTGCATAAGCCGTGTTGTAATCCAACGTTGTGCAAGTCGCGTCAAAAATAGAATGGCGACAAATAATCCTGCAGCGATGCAGAGCTCAACAAGAGAAATACGGAACTGCCCAACTTGGAAGCCGAAAAACAACGACTTCAGCCAAGCGATCGCATCGGTAAGTGAATAGCCCCACGACATGAAGAGGACTGGCAGCGCGGCAAAGGGCAGGGCAGCTTGCACGGCAAGGGATGTTGTGCGGGTCAACAGTTGCGCTTGGGATTGTTCTAACTTCAAGTGCGTGCGCAGCGCGCGTTCCAGGGGACGATCAGCAATGCTACCTTGTTGGTTTGCCAAGGCGCGCACTGCCAGCAAGAGAAGCATGCCAAGAGCGACCAAGCACCCGGCAACAATAACCTGGCCGACAACGAAGCGCCCCAACGCGACGTAACCCATGAGGGCTGCAATTGTGACGCCGAGTGCAAGGGCTAATGCAGGCCATTTGAGCCAGCGGGGCATCATGATGTGCCACGGCGACGCATCGGTCGACGTTGTTGCTTCAACCGCCTTGTTAGTTAGTGGTGTGCGCACAAAAGCAAACAGCAACACCGCAAATGCGAGTGTCGCCAAAGCTGCCTCAGCGATGAGTACGGGTCGCGGCAAGAACACAGCTGGCATGAGTTCTTGCAGGATCAAATCGATGCCATAGACAACGGCCATCAAAGTGAAAATTGTGGTCAAACGTTGCGCTGGTTGGGCCGGAACGTCGAACAACCGCCACGCCGGACGCAGCGGCTGCAATATGGCGTGCGACAACGCCCAGACCGCTAGAATGATAACCAATGCCAACAAACAAACACGTGCCAGGCGGCGCACTTCAATCGGCAGCAGACCGGCGGCATCAAGCCCAAATATGAAGATGGCAGCGCAGGCAACAGCAGGCAGCATTAGAGATGCGGCAACCCACAAAGCCGTTGTCGCGCGCTTGAAAAATGTTGGCCGATCCTCGTCAGCGGCAATCTGCATTAAGCCACGGACGCGGAGGTGCGTTGTTGCGCCACGCAGCAAACTGTACGCTGCAACGGCGAGCACAAGGATGGCCAGCGCCATAAGCCATTGGCCTGAAAGGACCGTCCACCACTGTGAAAGGATCGAAACCAACTGGCGTCCGCCGGCCGGCAGTTCGGTGAACACGTCTGCCCACAGCGACGGGGACAACGGCGAGGGACCGCGCGCCAAAACAATTGCGGTAAACAGACCTTGGCGAAGACTCTGAACGCGGGCAGCAAGCTGTCCGGTGCGTTCACGCAGAAGCTCAGCCGCTTTAATCGCACCTGTGATTTCGGCTTGTTTCTTTCGCAACTCCATGCGTTCGCTTGCGATCTGTGCTGTCTCTGGAGCTTCCCCGTCCTTAGGCTTTGGACCAAGCTTTTCGACTTGGCTCTCAATGTCCTTCAGCCGTGGTTCTAGTTTGCTAATCGTGTCGCCAGCCGCCTTTGAAATGGCCTCAATTTTTGGTCGTGATCGGGCAAGAAAATCGTCATCGCGCGGCTGGTCCCCAATGGCAGAGTCCAGTGCATCAACCTGCTGCGCTAACACAGCAAGCTCGCTTGCGATGTCCTTCAGCGGCTGTACAGGCTGTGGCGCAGTTGTGTGAATTGGCGTTGGCGCAAGTGTGGTCGGGTCGCCAGCCGAAGGAGGTTGCGGATCCGTTGGATCTGACGGCGCAGTTTTCTCCGCATCATCTTGCAATACGCCCGTGATCAGTGCGCCTGGTGGAACAAAGTCTGGCATCGGCTCTGCACGCGCCGAAGCGGTGGTCAGCACATAACACGCGACCACGACAGGCAGAGCTGATGAGATGCGACGGTACAACATAATGCTTCCAACTTGCGGTCCTGCCAGCTGCCGCGATGGGGCGTGCGGGTCAAAGACCTTCACAAAGGCAGACGCGATACACAAAAAGTGGGACAAGTTTGGTCAAAAGCACGTGCAACGCATGCTGACTCAGACCAACTCACACGAATTTAATTTTCGCCGACGGCTTTACCAAAGGTCCGCGCTGGGCGTGAGAAGACGGGCTCTGCGACAGGATCTGGTGTCGACCGTTCAGTTGCAACGGTTGCGCGTGCGAGTGTGGCTGCCGGCATGTGTGCGCCAATTCCAGTTTCGATTACGACGTCTACTGGCCCGCCGGTCATGATCAAATGTTCCACATCGTCGCGGCGGACTAGTAGCAATTTGCGCCGTCCATCAACGTTGGATTGTTCAATCACATCAAGGCGACGGTCGCGCCCACCGCCAAGCAATGGTCCAAACGGTAATGCCCCGCTCAAGTATAACTTGGCACCAAAGCCTATGGCGAATAGCACGCCGACTAAGACCATCGTCCATATGAGAAATGACAACAGGTCCCACATTGCCCCGCTCACCAGCCGTTAACGACCGGCCCCCTATTTGAATGCAGTGGTGCCCTGTCACAGGCGCACGCCGTGCCTCGCTCTGACACGCCCATTTATTGGATCTGCACTGCTTAAGCCGCTTTTCGTCTCCAAAGACCAATTGCCTGTGAAGATTGGCCGGAGGTATAGCGCGGATTTCATGTCATTTTAACCTTAATCGCCGAACTGTTGATAGGTGTTCGCCATTGACCGTCACCGGCCCCATTCAGCAGGGCTTATGGGCTGCGGACCTGAGTATTGCGTGTTGAGTAAGAGAGTAAAAACCCGATGACGGCGCCTAAGGCCCTTTCCTACCAGAATCAGATAGCTTTCGCCGCCATGACCAGAGGCAATATCCGTAGGGCTCCAGGTGGCGCTGTGGCGACCGCTGCGCGACCGTCGCATCCACAACCTGTGGAGGCACCTGCCGCCAATAAAGATGTTGGCCCGGATGGGCTGCACATCCTCGCCTACGGCGCGTTGGCAGCCGGTGTGATTCTGGCGTTGCTCGCTAGCCAAGATACCAAGCCATTGTTGCTGACGGCACTTGCAGTGCTGTCCATGTTTGGCGCGTTCTTCTTGTTCGGCATCGCTGCCGGTCACGTTCGCATCGGCGAGCGTGTGAGCGAACGCGAATTGCTGCGCGCTTTGTTGGAAGGCCTGACAGATGGGGTGTCCGTCACCGACCGCGATGGCACCCAGCTTTATGCAAACCGAATGTATGGTGAAGTTCTAGGCGAAGAAGATGCCAGCACCTCTGGCTCAATTGAGATGTCCTTTCAGGGACAGCCTGAACCGCAACAAGCCGTCTATCGACTCTTACGCGCCGCATCGCGCGGTGAGCCATGGCGTGAGGACATCACCAGCCTTGGGCCACTAAAGCATCAGGTGCGCAGACTTCGAATTTCTCACAAACCGTTTCAAATTCCTGGCCGTGAACGCGACTTTGGACCACTGGTGCTGTGGACGATTTGCGATGTAACGATTGAGCATGACCACGCATTCCGGCAAGTGCAGTCACTTGAAGCGGCAATCGCGGCTTATGATCAAGCGCCTGTCGGTTTGGTTTCTATTGCACCAGACGGACGTATTTCTCAGGTAAGTGCTGCCTTTGCCCGTTGGCTTGGCACGACACCGCAATCTATTCAGCAGCGCGGGCTCAATATTAGTGACATTTTGAGCAGCGATGGGCTGTCGCTATTGCGTGCCTCCGTGCGTGAGGCGGGTGCCGATGGCGCGAGCATGGACCTGGATGTGATCGGCGAAGATGGTCGCCAAGTCACCATGACGCTTGTGGCGCGCAAATTGAACGACGGCGGTTTGATGATTGCGGCCCGCAATCAGTTGATGGCACACCCCATTTCTTCTGCCAGCGCTCAATCTGCCGACGCCCGCTTTGCAAGTTTCTTCCAGGCAGCCCCGTTTGGTATCGCAACTGTGACACGCGATGGGCGTATAGCCAGCGCCAACGCAGCTTTTGCGCGCATGATCCTAGATGGGTCGAGCGGCATGGGAACCGCAGCCCTTGAGGTTCTCAGTAAGTCTGCAACGGCGGGTGCACGGGATGAGATTTCTAAAGCCCTTGACGGTGCGATGTCCGGGAAGCCACAGCCGACGCCGATTGAAATCGTTGTCGGAGACGACCAGCAATATTCTCGCCGTGTCTATATGAGCCCCGTGCAGACGCAAGGCGACAACGGCGAAGCGGCGATCCTCTACGTATTGGATGCAACCGAGCAAAAGGCGCTTGAAGAAAAGTTCGCGCAAAGTTCGAAAATGGAAGCCGTTGGCAAACTGGCAGGCGGCATTGCGCACGACTTTAACAATGTGCTGACGGCGATTATCGGATTTTCAGATTTGCTACTGCAAACCCATCGCCCGACAGACCCGGCTTACAAAGACATTATGAATATCCGCTCCAGTGCCAATCGCGCCGCTGGATTGGTTGCCAAGTTGCTCGCCTTCTCACGGCGGCAAACCTTGCAGCCAGAGCCGCTACAGCTTGGTGAAGTGGTGACAGAGTGGGTGTCGCTTCTGAAGCGCACCATCGGCGAGCGCATTGAGCTCAAAGTGCTGACAGGGCGCGACTTGTGGCACGTCAAAACGGATAAGACGCAATATGATCAGGTGATCACCAACCTCACCGTCAATGCGCGCGACGCTATGCCAGATGGCGGCACACTGACCATTCGCACGCGTAACGTGTCGGAACGCGATGTGCAAAAACAGCCGCATCTTGCGATGCCGGTCGGTGAATATGTGGTGACTGAAGTGGAAGACACCGGCTGCGGTATGGAGCCGGACGTGCTCGCGAAAATCTTTGAACCGTTCTTTACAACCAAAGATGTGGGCAAAGGCACCGGCCTTGGTTTGTCGACAGTGTACGGCATCGTCAAACAATCTGGTGGCTTTATCTTCCCCGAAAGCACGCCGGGCAAAGGCACAATCTTCCGGGTTTATCTGCCGCGCTATATTCCAACCACTGAAGACCAAGAAGTGAGCGATCAAAAGGCTGGCAAGAAAGATCGCCAAGGCGATTTGACCGGCACTGGACGCGTGCTGCTGGTGGAAGACGAAGATGTGGTGCGCAATTTTGCCGCCCGTGCCTTGAAACGCCAAGGCTATGAAGTGTTGGAAGCCGACAGTGGTGTTGCCGCCCTTGAAGTGATGGCAGAGCAGGAAGGCCACGTGGACATCGTTGTCTCTGATGTCGTGATGCCAGAAATGGACGGGCCAACGCTGCTCAAAGAATTGCGTAAGACAAATCCGGATCTCAAAATCATCTTTGTGTCCGGCTATCCCAATGAAGCGTTTGAGAACAGCTTAGATCCCGATCAGCAGTTTGCCTTCCTGCCAAAGCCATGTTCGCTGCCTCAGCTTGCAGCCAAGGTGAAAAAGGAACTTGCGAAGGCGTAGGGGTTGCCGGTCACCTACCGTGGAGAGAGACAGCATTGAACCCCGTCGGAAGATCGCCGCTTGGGGTTCCGATTTTGGTCTACTGACAGAACCAACCTCAGTGCCTATTTCAGAATCGCGATACGTAGCCGATGAGGACGACAAGTTTCGGCTTGTTTCGGGCCGATTGCGCCTG
>JAHZKN010000199.1 GCA_022600335.1 Alphaproteobacteria bacterium | reverse complement strand
CTCTCGGTCACCGCCTTCTTTACGCAGCATGTGATCCTGCAATTGACGGAAGGCATCCGGCATCTCCGTGAACGGCGCACCATTCCGAAGTGCGCCCGGTTTGCGTTGGATAACAGCGAGATAGTGGCGCCAGTCATAGATGACCTTGCCGGGTTTGCGATGAGACCGTTCGATGATCCGCGCATGCTTGCAAACCGTTTGCCCTTCAGCGACCACGATCAGCCGTTCGGGATAGACATGCAAACTGACACGGCGGTTCGCAAAGCTGGCGGGAACGCTGTAGCGATTGCGTTCGAAAGTGATCAGGCATGTGGGTGACACACGCTTACTGTGTTCGATAAAGCCATCGAATGCCGGCGGCAGTGCCATCAGCGTAGGCTTCTCGGCCTCCCACACGTCAGCGATGGAACCCGGCAAAGCCTTGTGCGGCGTCTCTGTCCAAAGGGCGATACAGCGCTCTTCAAGCCATTGGTTCAGCTCTGCCAGATCGGCGCAGACCGGCATGACCTGCCACATGCGGTTGCGCGCATCCTGCACGCTCTTCTCAACCTGGCCTTTCTCCCAACCGGCCGCCGGATTGCAAAACTCGGGCTCAAACACGTAGTGGCTGGCCATAGCTTTGAAGCGTGCATTGACGTCCCGCTGCTTGCCTTTGCCCACACGATCAACGGCGGTCTTCATATTGTCATAGATCCCGCGACCAGGCACACCGTCGAACACGCGGAATGCATGCCAGTGGGCGTCAAACAGCATCTCGTGCGTTTGCAGCGGGTAGGCCCGCACCAAGAAAGCGCGGCTGTGCGATAGCTTGATATGAGCGACCTGAAGTTTGACGCGCTCACCGCCGATGTTGGCCCAGTCCTCGCTCCAATCGAATTGGAAGGCTTCGCCGGGCGCGAACACCAAAGGCACGTAGGTGCCGCGCCCCGTCGTCTGTTCCGCTCGATGCCGATCTTCACGCCATGCCCGGGCGAAAGCTGCCACGCGTTCATAGGAGCCATCATATCCCAGCTTCACCAGATCAGCATGCATTTGCTTCACTGTCCGCTGCTCTTTGCGTGACTTCCGCGTCTGGATTAAAAGCCAGGCTGTCAGCCGATCCGCGTAGGGGTCCAGCTTGCTTGGACGCTTGGGCGTCTTGAACTTCGGCTCAACCGCGCCTTCGCGCAGATACTTCTTGATAGTATTCCGAGACAAACCCGTCCGCCGGGCGATCTCGCGTATCGGCATTTTGTCACGCAATGCCCAGCGTCTGATGACACTCAAAAATCCCATGTCGATCACTCCAAATCCCCCCAACCAAAACCGTCGGGGAAGTGTGTTCACATGGGTCAATTCTCAGTGACAATTTATGGGCATACCGGGTCAGTTCTCAGTGACAATCAACACCCATTCTGCAACGCGAGACAACAACTCATCCCCATCATCCAGTGAGCGGAACAATTGTTCAAATCCAGAGAAGCTCTGCAGGCTTTGATGCGCATCGGCGTTTTGGCGAATAGCGAGCTGCAGATGGCGGGCCTGTTCACCGTTTAAAAGCCCAGACCGCGACAGCAGGGTTGTCAGCCAGTCTGAGAGCCAGGCCTTGCCCCGGGTATCGGTTTCCGTCGCGAGAGGGTTCAATCCAGTGGCAACGCCTGCGCGGATTTGATTGTAACACCCGCCAAGGGCGCGCACCGCCATTTCCAGGCCCTGATCCTTGTCGAAGAAGAACAACCTGGCTCCAACCCTCTGAGCCTGTGCAGCGAGAAAGGCAGTGGTGAAGGTTTTACCGACGCCCATGGTGCCCAGGACAATTGCATGACCAGCCGTGGGTTCGCTTGATGCCCCACCCGGCTCGTGGAAATTGAACCGATAGCCAGAAGATCCCACTGTTGGAAACACAGTGATATTCTCAGCCCATGGGCTTTTGTTGGGTGGGCGCCCCTCAATCGTGCCGTGTAGAGCCGCGAAGTCAGCAAAGTTGATTGAGGAGATTGGCGTCTTTCGAGGCCGGTAAGAGAAATTGCCAGGGTGCTGAGCAAAATAGGTTGCTTTGAGCGCCATGTTTTCTCGGATCAGCACGGTCGAGGTTTCCTGGCCAATCCGTTTGACCTGCGCCACGCCCTGTTCAAGCAGATCACGGGTTTTGGCATAGATCGCCACGGACAGGTGATGATCCCCAAAGGCGATACGACCGGATTCCATGTCGTCTGCCGCATCCGTTAGCTGATCGCGCAACGAGACGGCCGCATCATCCGCAGCGCGCATCTGGCGCACGGTCCGCTGGATGTTTTCCAACATAATATTGTTGGGAATGGGGGTGAAGCTGTTGGTCAGAACCACATCGATGGGCAAGTCCAGTGCATCCAGCATAGTCACATCGGTGATCGAGGGGTAGGTTTTGATCGCAAAGACAGCCCCGTATCGTAGAGCGCCGGTCACTTCATCACGGATCTTTACTCGATCTCCTTCAAAGGTGGCGCGGCAATTGCTGGCCTGTGTGGCGAGGCTGGTGAAGGCTGCACCTTCTGCGATTGGTGCAAAGCTTCCAGAGTTGAGCGTGCCGAGATACCCAAGCCATTCGTTCCCCTGTCTGGTTAGACGCTTTGGCTTTGCTAGCGAGAGTGCTTCTTGGAAGAAGTTCATCACTTCATTGAGCTGCTGAACCCGAGCCAGGCGATCCTTGAGATAATTGCGAGTGGCAAACCGGCGTAGAAATGGCACACGCGCGCTCAGGTTGGGTCGGCGGATGACGGTGAGATAAAGGCGTAGCTTTTTCGGACCTAGATCTCGGATGTGGTCTTGCCAGATTTGGTCGATCTCTGCGGCAATACTGTCCCCTTGCACAGGATGCAGGTTGAGTTCCTGCGGTACAGAAATCCTGTGCACGTAGAATCCAAATGAATTGCCCGTCAAAGAGACGATAGCTGAGACGGCCCGCTTGAGCGCATCAAGATCATTGTCCCCTGCAGTCATCGGGTTTACGCCGTCAAAGCGCAGGG
>JAHZKN010000198.1 GCA_022600335.1 Alphaproteobacteria bacterium | reverse complement strand
TCATGACGCGGTTTTTCAGATTTACCTGCACATTGGATTGACCGATTTTCAGGTTGTGCACAAACAGCCGTCCGATCGACAACGTTGCGTCGGCATCAACCGCGCCCAGAGCTTGTGCATTCATCGCTTCTTTGCTCCAGCCACTGCGCTGGGTGTAGCCTTTGACGCGCGTGCCGGTGTCACCAAGAAGATCATTAATTGATTTTGGAGCGCTGCTTTTTTTAGCCGGTGCGGGCTTGGCAGTTGTTGGTGTCTGTGTTGCGGCCACTGGGCGTGGTGCAGGACCGCCGGCGAGATAGTTGTTTAAATCCAGTTGCGATAGTTTGAGATTGGCGTTGACGTAGGGGCGCACGCCACCGGTTTTCACCGTGATTTTGCCCTGCGCCTGTTGATTGTCGAGCGATAGTTTTGCTGACGTTAGATGCGTGGTGTTGCCGTTAGCGTCGAGCACACCGCTAAGCTGGAGCGGTCCATAGCCCTTAGCAGGTGGCAACTCAGAGCCAAGCCAATGGGCAAGTTTTCGAACAGATGGACTCTTCAGCGCAACCACACCTTTAGCAGCCACAACATCACCAGCATGGACGGTCCCGTCATAACTGCCGACCACTGGTTGACTGATGAGATTAATGGTAACCTTGGCTGGTTTGGTTTGCAGGACTTGTTCAAGCGAGGTCAGTGTTGCACTGAAATTAATTTTTTCTTTGCGCCACTTTAGGTCACCCTTTGCACCAAGCGGTGCAGCGATGTGATCAAGGTGGAGACGCACGTTGACGGCTTCGACCTCTTGGCGCGTTTGGCTCTTGGCATCGGCGTAGCGCACAGTTCCGTCAACAATACGCACATCACCCAATTGGAGTTGGCGCAGCTCGGCGATTTTTTTTGCGTTTGGTTTTTTGCTGGCGTCACCTGCGTTCTTTAAAAAGTCTTGCGCATCGGAGGGTAGCCCGCCTGGTGCGTCACTAGCGGCTCGCGGTGCTTGCGCTAGGCGCACGGGTACCCGCTGCGGTGTGGTCAGTGCTGCAAAGTCCCAGCTTTTTGCACCATTTTTGTCGACGCGCAGATCAATCACCGGCTTTTGTAACACCAAACGATTGATGGACACTTCGCGCTTCAAAAGTGGCAGCAAGCGTACCGACACATCAAGCTCGGCCATTTTTGCAAATGCCGGTCCTGTCATTCCCGGCGGCGGTGACAACGTGACGTCCTTCATCGCCAAGCCGAGTGATGGAAACACTGTAAAAGATGTCGGCCCGGCAATGGTGAGCGTGCGGCCGGTGCGCGCTTTCACCTGATCAATCAGCTGTGCACGAATGAGTGCAGTTGGTGGGTTTGTAATCAAGAACACGGCGCCTGCTGAAACTACAGCGATCGAACCGAGCAGCACCAAGAACAACAACGAAGCAAGCCAAGACCGCCGTTTGCGTCGAGGGCGCCGATGGTGTCCTGCGTGGTGCTGTTCGTCGTGATGGCGGGGTGGCGCGTGCAATGGCGGCGGTGCGGTTGCAGCCGGTTGCGTGCCGCCGGGTCCTGCGCCATAGGCGCGTTCTTCGAAGCTTGGGTACGGTTCGCGTGGTGGCGGACCAGGGCGGCGCGGATCAGACATCGATTAAGGGCTCGCGAAGTTTGCATTGGTTTGCGTTGCCGTGCCGGGGCGCCAGCGCGCAAACAACGACTCAAGGTTGGGTCAATCATACCGGTAATTGTGGTCACCAGCAGCCAATCCTAAGGCGTCACACACATAACTTTTTCCATGCACGGGCCAATAGTCGAGACCCGCAGCGTTCGCAGGAAGCCCCGTCAGTACGTATGGCGGGGCTTCCTGCGAACCGAAAACAGCCGCCCAGCCTTTCGCCGGGGGCATGTCGGCTGCCGGTGCCGCGGAAGGACCCAATTTTGGTCTCGATTGCGACCAACGAATCACTGAGTTACAACCTATGAGAGAATCAAGGTTAAAATGCACAACCAACTCGGCGTTGCGCCTTGTGTTGATGATTGTGTCCGTTGCGCTATGCACCCTGCAGTTTACAGCCGGGAGTGTTGTTGCAGCGCGTTCGGGAGTTGGCGACAGTCGCTATGACGTGGTTGGGTCGGCGCGTGTGATCGACGGTGATACACTGGATGTTGCGGGTGTCCGTGTGCGGCTCGAAGGCATTGATGCACCAGAGCGCGGCCAAAAGTGTCGACGCGCATCGTGGACTGGTTTGTGGAAATCTGGCCAGTGGCGTTGCGGTAGGGCGGCAACGCGTGCGCTTGAAAGGCTTATTGCAAAGCAAGCGGTTCGTTGCCGGGCACAGGGCCATGACAAATATGGCCGGGTAATCGGCGTTTGTTTTGCTAATGGGAAAAACATCAACGCCCAAATGGTGCGTGCTGGCCACGCCTGGGCGTTTGTCAAATACTCCAAGAGCTTCGTTGCAGAAGAAGCTGCGGCGCGGCACGCCAGACGTGGCATTTGGCAGGCAGAAACCCAAACCGCTTGGGAATTTCGGGCGAAAAAGTGGACCGCCTCTGAACAACAGGCTCCCAACGGGTGCGCCATCAAGGGCAACATTAGTGCCCGCGGTAAGATTTACCACATGCCGTGGAGTCCCTGGTACACAAAGGTGCGCATTGCGCCCAACAAAGGCGAGCGCTGGTTTTGCTCGGAGGCAGACGCACGCCAAGCGGGCTGGCGGCCGGTCGGTGCGATATAGCGCGCCGAATGTGCGCGGTTTGGATGCGCGAGGCCCTGTTGGTCGGCTTTTTCCCCCGCATGGGGATCGTGACCCAGGTCACAAAGGGTACGGAAAATGCACAAAACGGTCACCAAGCCCAGTGCATTTCATTGACAGATTAGCGAATTCGCCAGAAAGTCCGGCCAACGTGTGCTGATTTTCGACAATTGAGGCGATAGCGATGACCAGATCCCACTTCGTTGGTTTTGGGTGCGCACTTTTTGCAGCAATGCTGGCAACAGCGCTGCCTGTTGCTGCTGGCGAGGCTTGGGACAGCATTCGCGACGAGGTTTACGGCAACCGTCACATGCGCGACGGCAGTGCGGTTATCAAACTCGATGCCCCGTATCGTCCAGAAGATCTGATGCAAGTGCGCTTGCATGCCAACATCACACTTGGCAAAGGCCAAATCATTAAGACCATTGCTTTTGTCGTTGACAACAATCCCTCGCCGGTCGCCGCCCGCTTTACGCTCGGTCAAAAACGCCGGCACGCAAATTTTGCCACCAACATTCGTCTCAACGAAGCGTCCGATGTGCACGTTGTCGTCGAAACGGAGTCTGGTGAGCTTTATGTTGTTGAACAACACGTCAAGTTTGCAGGTGGGCAATCATCGTGTTCGGCGCCACCGGCGGGTGATCCCAAAGAAATCATCGCCAACATGGGCAAGATGAAGCTGAAGTTATTGTCGACACCCGCAACCGGGACCAACCAAACACAGCGCGTCGCCTACGAGCTCAATCATCCCAATCACACCGGCATGGTGCTTGATCAACTGACGTTGCTTTATGTGCCGCTGATGATGGTGTCGAAAATTGAAGCCTGGCAAGGCAGCGACTTGGTATTTGAAATGGATGGCTCCATCACCATGTCGCAGAACCCATCGGTTGAGTTTGATTTTCTCACCAATGGTGCTGAAACGCTGACCTTCACCGCCAAAGATACCGACGGTAAGACCTGGACTAAAACACTGCCGATTGGCGCTGGCAGTTAGGTTCGCGGAACGGCGGTGACGCACAACGCCCGCCGTGGAAGCGAACTAGCGCACCAACGATACCGAACCAAGTTTGCTCGCGATGTCACGAAATGCGCTGCGCAATTCGTCTGGATCAAGCGTGTTGTAGAAGTGGTCAATATCGGTGCCACACGCTTGCAGCGTTGTCTCGGCAATGGTGCGTTCGGTCGAGGTCAAGGAATCAAGATCAAATCCGACCGTGTAAATCTCAATGCCGGCGTTTTTCATGTTGGTGCATAGCTGCACAGTAAAGTCCGACACTTCTTGTTGATCTTTGCCATCCCAACCGCGGTAGGTGTTGAAGACTCCATCCGACATCAGAACGGCAACTTTTCTCAGTTTTGGTGCGCCATTGGGTTGCATTGTTGTCAGGTCGGTGTAGGGGCCGGGTGTGCTCGAAGATGGCCAAATGCTGTTCCACTTTGGCGACAGCATGTACCAAGAAAACGCGGTGCCTAGCGCGCCACCGGTAGTATCTTCTGCAACAAAACCGTCGATCTTGTTTTGCAACGCAATTTTGTCAGCTGACAGCGGCACAATCTGGTTGGCTTCATCGGTGCTGCAACTGCCGTTTTCATCCCAATTGTAGTGGTCGGCGGGATCGCTCTCAACGAGGCCAAGCTCATCGGTTGGTGGGGTGAAGGCGCTGTCCAAGCTGATCGGTTCGCGACGGCCACCGTTGGCGTTGAGCCAGCGGCCCATCCCCGGGGCTTCATCCGTGTAATCAACTTCCCACGGCGCATCATAGAACCGATCTGTGACGCAGGGGATGATTTGCCAATTGTTGACTTGCTCAGCTTCTTCGTCGTCGCAGTCATAGTCATCACCAGCCTCTGTTCCCGCACCGGTGCTGACCAAGGTGTAGCTTGAGCACTCATCATACCAGCCGCTCCATGTGGGATCGAGATCGGTCAGCGTTTTCATAATGCCGGCGCCTGCACCATCAGGTGCGACGCGAATGCGTTTGGAGAACGGAACAAGCGCAACGCGCGACGTGTTCGGTGTTTGTTGATCGCGCACGACAAGTTCGACGAGATCCTTGGCGGCCGTTTTGAGCGCGTCGAGTTTCGATCCTGATGTGCACGGGCCCTCGCCATCGGCGCACATCGAGCCCGTCACATCAAGCATCAGGGCGACTTCAATGTCGCCACCGCCGGAGGTGATTTTTGCTTTAGGAAATTGGGCGGCTGGATTGTTTAGCAACGCCAACGTTTCAATTCCGGCAAGCTTCAGGAAAAATGTCGGAAGTTCCGCATTGCCTGAGCCGGAAACCGCTGTTCCATTGTCTGCCAAAGCAAACGTAACTGTGTTGTTGACGACGGCAAAGCGATCCACGACGTTGGCGTCGAAGTGTTCTTGAGCGGCCGCCAACGCTTCTGTGTCTGCCCCACCGCGCCACAGCGAACCAGCGCCGGCAAGGACGGCGGCGTCAATGGCATTGGTTGTGATGCTTCTGGCGTGCGCGAGCCGCGCATAATCAACGGCGGCACCCATACTTAAGCACAAAACCGGCAGCATGATCCCAAATAAAATAGCGGTTACACCGCGATTATCGTCTGCCCAACGTCTAAAAAATAGTCGCATGTCACGTCTTCCCGCACTTTAAAAACTCGGGTGATCATGCTGCGAATTCCATTGAGTAAGTCTAAAAACAACCGATAACAATTGGCTTTTTCGCAGTATTGGATGTGCCAGACTGGGTTGTGTCTTTCTCAATCGTAAACGTGTGCGCCGTTGCGGGGCAGATGAGGGTGGTGGTGCGTGCGATTGTTGCAATGCGCTGATCTAGGTCACCGTAGGAGCCTTGCCC
>JAHZKN010000197.1 GCA_022600335.1 Alphaproteobacteria bacterium | reverse complement strand
TTTCACGCGGATCATGTCTTGTGCTGGAATACCGTCGGTAATGCAGACACAATATTTAACGCCAGAATCGGCGGCTTCCATAATCGCATCTGCAGCAAACGGAGGCGGCACAAAAACGATAGATGCAGACGCACCGGTTTCTTCAACCGCACCTTTGACAGTATTAAAAACCGGACGGCCAAGGTGTGTGCCGCCACCTTTTCCAGGCGTCACACCACCAACGACATTGGTTCCGTAGTCGATCATCTCCTGGGCATGAAACGTGCCGATACGGCCCGTAAAACCCTGAATCAGGATCGGCGTGTTCTCGTTAATAAAGATCGCCATTTTACTCTCTCCCCTATCAGGATTGTTTGGCCGCAGCGACGGCCTTTTCAGCGGCATCAGCAAGTGTCTCAGCGCTAATCACGGTCAGACCACTTGAATCAATAATACGACGGCCCTCTTCCACGTTTGTGCCAGCCAAACGAACAATGACGGGAAGCTTGATGTCGAGTTCTTTGATCGCATCAACAACACCCTTTGCAACCCAGTCACAACGATTGATGCCAGCAAACACGTTGACCATGATGGACTTGACGTTTTTGTCTTTGAGAACCGCGCGGAACGACTTTGTTACACGCTCTGGGGACGCACCACCGCCGATATCCAGGAAGTTCGCTGGTTCACCACCAGAAAGCTTGATCATATCGAGCGTTGCCATTGCCAGGCCAGCACCGTTCACAATGCAGCCGATGTCACCATCGAGGCCAACATAAGAAAGGCCGCGATCGTTGGCATAGGTCTCACGTGGATCTTCTTGGCTCTTGTCTCTCAACTCTGCGATTTGCGGACGACGGAACAATGCGTTGTCATCGAAGCTCATCTTGGCATCAAGACAAACGACGCCTTTCTGCTTAGTGACAACCAAAGGATTGATTTCGACCAAGGTTGCATCAAGATCACGAAACGCGCGATAGCAGCCAAGAATAGTGCGTTCAAACTTTGATACCAATTCAGGTTCAACACCAAGGCCGAACGTGACCTCACGCGCTTGGAAACCCTGCATGCCAACTGCTGGATCAACAGAGACTTTGATAATCGTTTCTGGTTGTTGAGCAGAGATTTCTTCAATGTCCATACCACCAGCAGCAGACGCGACGACAACAATGCGCTCTGAGGCACGGTCCATGACAAACGAGAGGTAGATCTCGCGATCGATATCGGTGCCTTCTTCAATGTAGAGCCGCGATACCAACTTGCCTTGAGGGCCAGTTTGATGCGTTACAAGGCGCTTACCAAACAGAGCTTCCGAAGCATCTTCAATCTCTTCGTCCGTACGACACAATTTAATGCCGCCCGCTTTGCCACGCGCACCAGAATGGATTTGGGCTTTAACAACCCACATTGAACCACCAATCTCGTGTGCTCGATAGACGCCCTGCTCTGGCGAGTAGGCAAGCCCACCGCGCGGCACAGGAACGCCGAATTTCGCCAATTGTTCTTTGGCTTGATATTCATGGATATCCATAACTTCACTCCTAGAAAACGTTTCCTCCAGGGACCGGTCTCTCAACCCTTCGAGACCGTCCCTAGCCGCCCATTTTTTTTCGTGCGTACATCGGGAAAAGCTGCGAGCGCAATTCCTTTTATTTGTTAGCTGCGCGTCGCTTCTGCAGCCTTAATGGCTTCTGCAGTGGTCAACACGTTGCGGGCCATCTTTTCAGATGCGGCATCGATCATCTTGCCATCGAGAGACGCAGCACCTTTACCTTGTGCTTCAGCCTCTTTGAGCGCGACAAGGATCTTTTCTGCGCGATCGACTTCTGCTGGAGGTGGCGAGAAAACATCGTTTGCAAGTTCGATCTGCGACGGGTGGATTGCCCACTTGCCTTCGATGCCAAGTGCTGCAGCGCGTTTGGCACCAAGCACGTAGCCATCAGGATCGGAGAAATCGCCAAATGGGCCGTCAATCGGTCGCAGTCCGTAACCGCGACACGCAACAGTCATGCGTGACAGTGCAAAGTGCCATTGATCGCCTGGATAGTCAGGGTTAAGGCCACCGATCACGACCGTACGCGCACGGTTGTACGCTGCATAGTCAGCAACACCAAAGTGTAGTGCTTCGAGACGACTACCGAAGGCCGCGATCTTTTCAACATTGGCCATGCCAAGCGCTGTTTCAATCAGCGCTTCAAGACCGATCTTGTTTTTGAACTTTTTGCCCATTTCGATCTGATTGACCATGGCTTCGATCGCATACAGATCCTCTGGGACGCCAACCTTTGGCACCAAAATGGTGTCGAGTTTGTCACCGGCCTGCTCAACGACATCGACAACGTCGCGGTAGCAGTAGTGTGTATCGAGGCCGTTAATGCGCACCGACACCGTCTTGCCATGCGCTTTCCAGTCAATGTCATTCAAGGCCTGAATAATGTTGGAGCGGGCACGGTCTTTGTCAGGTGGTGCAACAGCATCTTCAATATCTAGAAACACGTAATCAGCAGCACTCGTCACTGCTTTTTCGATCATGGTCTCGTTAGAACCTGGAACAGCAAGTTCACTGCGCTGCAAACGCTGTTTATTAAGGTGGTGGACGGTGTGGCTCATTTTTTGGCTCTCCCTAGAGCTGGAGTTGTTGATATATGCAGTGGCCAACATGTCCAGCAGGCAGGACGGCCACATTGGTCTATGAATAAGAAATAGCCAGCGCTGTGAGTCTGCAGTGCTGGCTAGAGGGTGCGTTACGCAGACTCTCGGCTTGTTGCCGATTTTTTCGATGTTGTTCTGTAGTATTCCGCAGCAGCTGCTGTCCCAGAACCAAGCTCGATGTTGACGCCAACGTCCTTGAGCGTCATCTCGACGGTGAACAGAGCCGTGCCGACCATACCTTCGTCCATTGCGCCAAGATGGCCAATGCGAAATACCTTGCCGGCAACCTTAGTAAGTCCCGCACCAAGCGACGTGTTGTAGCGATAGTAGGCGGTCTTTACGACTTCTGCGCCATCGATACCTTCTGGTACGCAAATTGCGCTCACTGTATCGGAGTGCCACTTAGGCTCCTTTGCACAGAGCTTGAGGCCCCAAGCGTCGACGGCCTTGCGCACGCCTTCTGCGATGCGATGATGGCGGGCGAAAACATTCTCAAGGCCTTCATCAAAGATCATATCGATGGCCGCACGCAAACCATGGAACAATTGCGTCGCAGGCGTATACGGGAAAAAGCCAAGGTCATTGGTCTTGATCATATCTTCAAATGAGAAGAAGCAGCGCGACATCGTTGATGTCTTCGCAGCATCAAGCGCCTTCTGGC
>JAHZKN010000196.1 GCA_022600335.1 Alphaproteobacteria bacterium | reverse complement strand
TGGCTGAAACAGAAATCAGACCGTTTAATATCAACTTCGGACCGCAGCATCCGGCGGCGCACGGCGTATTGCGCCTGGTGCTGGAGCTTGACGGCGAAGTGGTGACCCGTGTTGATCCCCCTATCGGCTTGCTTCACCGTGGCACAGAAAAGCTGAGCGAGAACAAAACGTATTTGCAGGCGATTGGCTATTTTGACCGGCTTGATTACGTCGCGCCGATGAACCAAGAACACGCGTTTTGTTTAGCTGCCGAGCGCCTTCTCGGTTTGGAAGTTCCAAAGCGAGCGCAGCTTATTCGCGTCTTGTTCTCTGAGATTGGCCGACACCTATCCCATCTTCTCAATGTTACAACACAGGCGATGGACGTCGGTGCCCTGACGCCACCGCTCTGGGGCTTTGAAGAGCGTGAAAAACTTATGGTGTTTTATGAGCGCGCATCGGGCAGCCGCATGCATGCCAAGTATTTTCGCATCGGCGGCGTGCATCAGGATCTGCCAACCAAGTTGATTGAAGATATTGCAGCATGGTGCGATCCGTTCTTGAAAGTACTTGATGATATTGACAGCCTGCTGACCAACAATCGTATTTTCAAGCAACGCAATGTTGATATCGGCGTTGTCAGCCTCAAGGATGCGTTTGATTGGGGCTTTTCAGGCGTCATGGTGCGCGGCTCTGGTGCGGCGTGGGATTTGCGCCGTGCAGAACCTTATGAGTGCTATTCTGAGTTTGATTTTGATATTCCGATTGGCAAACACGGCGATTGCTATGATCGCTATTTGGTGCGCATGGAAGAAATGCGCCAATCGGTGAAGATCATGAAGCAGGCCTGCGACAAGCTTCTAAGCCCGGAGGGGCAGGGGCCAATTTCTGCCGACAATCAAAAAGTCGTGCCGCCAAAGCGCAGCGACATGAAGCGGTCGATGGAGGCGTTGATCCATCATTTCAAACTGTACACCGAAGGCTTTCATGTGCCGGAAGGCGAAGTTTATGCAGCGGTTGAGGCGCCAAAGGGCGAGTTTGGTGTTTACCTTGTCTCAGATGGCTCCAACAAGCCGTATCGCTGTAAAATCCGCGCGCCTGGCTTCGCGCATCTGCAGGCCATGGATTTTCTGAACCGGGGCCATATGCTGGCAGACGTATCGGCAATCATCGGCTCATTGGACGTTGTTTTTGGCGAAATCGACCGCTAAGCACCGCGCAAACCTCCGTGCTTTAACCTCGCGGTGAGCTGAGACTGGCTTGGCCGCCCAATCCCTGGCACAAATTCGATGGATATTATGCGGATTGGCAAAGCCTGACTTGGCCATGCCTATCGTTGTGGTGTCTGCGACGGACCAATGGAGAGCCTTAGGCGATGATCAATTATCTGTTCTTGTTTGCAACGGGCGCATTTGGTTGGGGGCTTTCGCTTGCCACCTACCGCTACGTCGCCAAGCGCAACAGTTGGCCCATGGGTGCGCTTCATTTGGATCTCCCAGCGGTGCCAATAGCGATCGGTGCATTGGCTGTGTTGGCTGGGCTGAGTTATGCCGTCGATGAGGGTGCGGCTGCCGGTGGCTGGGCGATCATTGTTTTTGGAGTTGCGTTGGCCGCGTTTTGGACCGGGTTCTTGCGGGTCGGTTCTCAGACATCTCTAATACTGGCACCGCTGTCGGCAGTGCTCCTGCTGTTCAGCTGGGCGAGCAGCACATCAACAAACTATGGCTCGATTACCTTTGATGATCGCAGCAGCTATGGCCGGGCCGCACTCGACCGCAATTCGGGAAACTAACCGTGTGCGCGGGTTGACGCTCGGGATACGTCGTTCCCAATCTGAACTTTAGTCGAGAGTCCTTGGACAGGTGCGGGGGAAGCCCTGCCGCGCGCGCCAATGTCGCACGCCAAGCCCAACTCTATGGTTTGATCAGCCATCCCAAACAGCGATGGGTTACATCTGCCCGCCGTAGCGGAGCAACGACCCTGTCGTCCCCTATTTCTCGGCGCGTTTTCCTTGCGTTCGCAGGTGCAACACCGTAGGGAATTGACCGAGCTTTGGTGGTGCGTCCCCCTGTGTGACGTGGCAACCGTGGCTTGCCGGTTTAGCGCCTGTTTACGTGACAGGTCGAGCTGATCCGACTACTGCCGTGATCGCCAAGGACCCGAGTTTACTGATGGCCGTTCGACGTCTTCATCCTCTACAAGCCGGTGGCTTTCAATTCACCGACGACAACCTCCGATGGGCGCATGAGACAGTGGCAAAGTACCCGGACGGCAAACAAGCCTCTGCGGTGATTCCATTGCTGTGGCGGGCCCAGGAACAAGAAGGCGGTTGGCTACCGGAGCCGGCCATTCGTGCCGTTGCAGATTTTCTCGGCATGGCGCACATCCGTGCTCTCGAGATTGCAACCTTCTACACCATGTTTCAGCTGCAGCCCGTCGGCAAAAAAGCCCACGTGTTGGTGTGTGGAACAACACCATGCATGTTGTGCGGCTCCGAAGCCCTCATTGACATATGCAAGCGGCGCATTGCCGAGACCCAGCACACGTTGTCAGATGATGGTGCGTTCTCGTGGGAAGAGGTCGAGTGCATGGGCTGTTGTGCGAATGCGCCAATGGTGCAGGTTGGCAAAGATACCTTTGAGGATTTGACTCCGGAGCTATTCGAACGCGTGCTTGATGGTTTTGCAAAAGGTCATCCGCCAGCTCCAGGTTCGCAGATCGGACGTCAGACGTCTGCACCCAACGGTACAGTAACGTCACTGAAAATTCCGCCAGCCCCTCCAGTGAACGTGGCTGCATCGAAAACATCTCATACCTCCAACACAGCGATGCCGGAGGGCGTGGGAGTTGGAAAGCGGCCTGAAGCTCTCGCTGGCCCACGCGGTGGTCGCGCTGACGACCTGAC
>JAHZKN010000195.1 GCA_022600335.1 Alphaproteobacteria bacterium | reverse complement strand
ACATCAATCATTTTTTGGAATCCAAACCTGGTTTTCAAACGATGAAAGTGTGAACCAAATCCCTAAAAAATGCGTGCACCTAAGTGGTTAAGGCGACATTAAGCATTGGCGCCCTACTGCCTCCAACCGGTGCTGTTAGAGCTGCAAAGCCAGCGTTAAAGTGTAATTCTGGAGCAGATAAAATGTAGCCCGCCGGATAAGAACTAAAATCCAAACGGGTTGAAATAACCGGTTTTCTTTCTTCGCTTACGCTTGCGGGGTTTTGAGTAAGACGCTCCGCGAAAGCTTCGCCCTGAACAAGAGACACTGGTTGTATCGCCATAAGCTGTGCTTGCGGTTCCATTGTCCACTTGACCGCAAAGCGCTCTAATCTCACCACGCATGTACTCAGATCCAGCAAAGCAAGCCACACCACGCCCGTCTGGCTGGGCGACGAAACGAACGCCGCGCGCCGTACCGCCCTGCTTGGAATCCAACTGTTTGGCCAAGCCGTTGAGTACACGCACGCGCATTTTGGCTGCATCGGGCCGCATCGGTCGTGGTTTGACATGCATACCCGTCATCGGGATTACCTCTAACGCCATGGCGCGATACCGGTCGCGATCCACGCGTCCCAAATGTACGCGGGCAACCAAGCCAAAATCGCGACAGCGATCAAAACGCGCCATATCCTGCATGCCAGGGTGAAGAAAATTACCCAATCCATAAAAAATGAGCTTGTCATCGATACGCTGGATGCCACGCGCGACGTGGGCGTGATGCCCGATAACAAGGTCAATGTCGGCACCGCGAACGGCCAGATCCCTTAGCCGTTGCACGTCCCGCCTGCTCGGATACACCTGACCTTCTTCACCGTAGTGCACCGACAGCATACGATAGCCACCCTCAATGGCGCGCAGCGCTGCCAAGACATCAGAAAAATCTTGCGTACTGCGATATGCCAAATGTCCCGGGCGGGCGGGCTTGCTGCGTGCGTTCGTATTGCCCCGTCCGATACCTATGGCAGAGAGATAAAGATCTGCACCTTTGACCGTTAGTTTTTGCGGCGTCATTGCGTGATCGCGATCGCGCCCAAGACCGGCGGCGGCAAATCGCCGGCCGTCGCGCTTCAGATCTTGTAGATGCTGCAATGTTTCCTTGATGCCCGCGCGACCAAAATCTCCGACATGATTGTTGGACGTCGAAAAGAGATTAAAGCCAAGATCAGAAAGATGCGTGAGCGAACTGGGATGAGAGCGAAACACGAACCGCTTGGCAGCAGGTCGCAAACGGTTGTGGCTGGTGATGACCGTTTCAAGGTTGGCAAAGGCCGCATCTGTCGTGAGCAGTCCTTTGATACCGTCTGTCATGGTCGCATAGGGAATTGCGCGTCCCTTGCGCATCCCTGAACCAGCTCTAACCGGCTGACCGTGACCACCAAATCCCGTATCACCTGCGAGCAGAATGGATATGCTGTCGTCGGGATAGACGACAGGCCAATCTACTGCCACCTGCGGATGGACGACCGGCCAGTCCATAGTCGTTGTGGGTTTAGGATTATCGGCGTGAGCGTCGCGCGCTAGACCCTGAGCAATAAACGTCACAGCGCAAAGCGCGACAAACTGCACGAACAACGGCCGAGATCGATATGTCACGTGAGGGCCTTCCCGCTTAGTCACTGCGCACAACATCGATGCGCGATACGGCCACGCTATCAGATTCTGCATCTGCGATAAGATTGCAGACGGCCAGTCTCAACTTGAATTGTCGTCCGGAACCCAAGGGAGGCACACGCCCCATAGAAACAACGCTCAACTACGTCGTATAGCGTTTCCATGTCACTGTAACTTTGGTCCCAACAGGCACACGTGGATAGAGGTGCAACACATCTTCGTTATACATACGGATGCAGCCCTTAGAGACGGCCGTGCCAATGGTCCACGGCGCATCCGTACCATGAATGCGATACATGCTAGAGCCGAGATAAAGCGCCCGCACACCAAGCGGGTTAAGTGGATGACCACCTGGCACATGCGCGGGCAACTTTGGATTTTCGCGACGCATCGTTGGTGTCGGTGTCCAGCCAGGATTTACGGCCTTGCGCGACACGCGCGTGGTGCCAGCCCAGCGGCTCTGCTTGCGCGGCACAGCAATGGGGTAGCTCATTGCTTTGCCACGCGCATAGACCAGATAGAGCTTGCGATCACCAAAGCTGACAATGATCTGGCGTGGGCGGAATCTTGGACTAAACGAAATGGCCTCGCGTGAACCGCCGCCCCAAAGGAAGGAGAAGAAGTCTTGTGCTTGCGCAACGGTTGGCACCTGCGCCATGACCACAGCACTCGCAACGATCAGCATCCGGAAGTGTGAACGCACATTGGTATTTGCCATTGAACCAAATCCTGTCGGTTAATCTAGTTGCGACATCGCCGGCGCAGCTCTCAGTAGCAATCAAAATGGGTCGCTGGTCGCGCAGATTCGTGCCTCAAATTGCCGTGCCATGGCGCAGCACGCAAGCCTACCAAGCCAATTCTCAGCGCTGTCATATGTCTACGTTCGCCGTCAGCGCCGGTTTTCATCGGATTGATGCCAATTGAACACAGGTTTGTGCCATCTCGTGGCCTTGACGCCCCGCTGCAAGCGCTCAATCTTCTCAGGCATGACCCCAACACGCCCAAATTCCGGTTCGGATTCCGTGCCCGATCCAGCTGCAGACTCTGCACCGACCGGGGCCGGCGAACGGTCATCAGATGACCGCGCAATGGATCCCGAAGCTGATCAAAGCAACGTCTCTGAAACACGCGCATCACCATTACGGCCGATCGGTACCGAGATCATCAGGAGCTATCTAAAAACGCTACCATCGCGGCCGGGTGTCTATCGCATGCTCGATGAAGCTAGCGACGTGATCTACGTCGGCAAGGCGCGCAATCTC
>JAHZKN010000194.1 GCA_022600335.1 Alphaproteobacteria bacterium | reverse complement strand
TTGTTCATTGATCTGTGCGATCAATCGATACATTTCGTTGAGGCGGTTCTCTGGCACCTTAAAATCAAACGCGCATGCTAAATGCAGCGCTTCAAGATCATCGCGCCAATTGAGCGACAAGTGATAGTCGGTCCAACTTCCGCTCACCACCATCGAGACTTCGTCAGCGTTGGTGCGATCAATCGCCCAACCGTGCGCGGTTGCTAAGCGTTCCAAAAGATCAATGGGATTGCTCTGGCGAGCATAACCGTGGTCTGCCGATGCCATGGGTGTCCTTTAAGGAGTCAAACGGGTAATCGTGCTTGTCAATTGCCGTTACGGTTCGGCAAGCGAATTTCGCAGACACAACCACCTCTGGGTTGCGAGTCGCAAGGCTACGGCACCTTTGTCCACGGCCAATGTCGTGCAGTGCCGCCTGATGCGCAGCATCTGGATGACTTGGTGACAACTCTGTTGAAAACCGACGTTAGACGTGTGGACGAGACATTCTTGCACTCGACTGCGAGCATGGCGCGTCAATGTGCGATTCCATTGTCAGTGCAACCACTAGGTCCGACTGCATCTTACTTAACTTTCGACTCAAGTTCTGCCACTCGAGTTGCAAGGGCTTCGTTTTCAGCGCGCGCCTTTTCAGCCATCGCTTTAACGGCTTCAAACTCTTCACGGCTAACAATATTCATATCGCCGAGAATGCGTTCAGCCTGACTGCGCACGACCGTATCCACCTCCTTTTTGAGTCCTTGGGCGGCCCCTGCGGCATCCGTCATCAGTTTGGCAAGTTCATCAAACAGTCGATTAGTTGATTGGGTCATCGGGTGCACCTCTGTTGCTACCGCTTCCATTTTCACCATGCTAACGCGTCCGACGGGGCGACACCATGGGGCTTGCAGAGCCGAAGCGCCTTGCCTGCGGCAAAACGGGACACGACGTGGCGGCACCCCCAATTATTGTCGCCACCACCACAGAAGCGACGTAGCCCTAGCTCTTGGCAACAGTTCGCGCTAACACATCGCCGCTGGCTGCTTTGTGTTTGACACGTTTAGATGCAATGGAGTTCGTTGCGAACTGGCCAGCGCGCTGCAAGCGCCCCGTGTTCGGCTTTGACGTTGTGCAAACATGAGCGAGCATCGGTTACAACAAAAATGGTTGAACAATGATTTTGGCGCAAATCCCGTTTCCCAATCTTGATCCCGTAGCCCTGGATCTCGGCTTTGTTTCCGTCAAATGGTATGGTTTAGCCTACCTTCTCGGGCTACTGATTGGCTGGTTTTATGTGCGCAGGTTGCTGTCCGAGGCGCGCATCTGGCCGGCGCTTAAAGCACCGTTTGCGGCCGAGAAAGTTGATGATCTTCTCATCTACATTACGATCGGCGTCATCTTAGGCGGACGTCTTGGCTTCGTCAGCCTCTATGAGCCGGGTTACTACATCGCCAATCCGCTCGAAATCGTAAAAATTTGGCGCGGCGGCATGTCATTCCACGGAGCCCTTTTAGGCTCCGCGCTGGCTATCATTCTATTTGCCCGCAACCACAAGGTCAGCGCGCTCAGCACCATGGATCTGTGCACAGCCGCTGTTCCTGTTGGACTGATCTTTGGCCGCATCGCCAACTTTATCAATGCTGAGCTTTACGGCCGTGTAACGGATGTCAGTTGGGGTGTGATCTTTTGCAATGAAACCATCCAGAAATATAGCGGCGGCGTGTGTCCGGCTGGAACAGTTCCCCGCCACCCCAGTCAGCTCTACGAAGCAGCGCTCGAAGGCTTACTTCTGTTCGTCATTTTGCGCATCGCAACGCATCGGTTTGACAGCTTAAAATCACCAGGCGTTACAGCTGGTTTATTCCTCATTGGATACGGGCTCGCCCGCTCAGCTGCCGAGCTCGTGCGGGAACCTCACGTAGGCCACGCGTTTAACATCGGACCCCTGACCGCTGGTATCGCGTACTGCATTCCAATGATTGCGGTCGGCCTGCTTATGGTTCTGCATGGTCGGAGACACACTGCAACGAGTGCGTGATGCCCTACGACCAAAACCAGCGGCGCCAAACACCTCTGCTTGAGAAACTCAAAGCGCGCATTGGCAAGCAAGGCCCGATGAGCATCGACAAATATATGCGGTGCTGCCTAACCGACCCTGACTATGGATATTACCGGACCGGCACTGTCCTTGGTCGTGCAGGCGACTTCATCACTGCACCTGAAATCTCTCAAACATTTGGCGAACTCATTGGCTTGTGGTGCGTTGCGATCTGGCAGCAAATGGGCACACCGCAGCACGTTCATCTCATAGAGCTTGGTGGCGGTCGCGGCACACTACTTGCCGATGCGCTGCGTGCTGCAGCTAAAGCATCCACGTTTATCGATGCCGTTTCAGTGTCGATTATGGAATCGCACCCAGAATTGAGACGCCAACAGGCCAAAGCACTGCAAGCCTATGCACCGCGGGTGAACTGGCCGGGTGAGCTCTTTGAACTTGATGATGCGCCCGCCATCATGATCGCTAATGAGTTTCTTGACTGTCTACCAATTGAGCAATTTGTGGCTACGCCGGATACTCACCCAGGGTGGCAACGCCAAAGAGTTGGACTTGATGAACACGACCAACTGCAGTTCATGCTTGGGCGATTTGAACCCCCATCCCATGCCGGACTGCCGCCAGAACTGACAGCACTTTCAAAGAGCCTCAGCGATGTAAGCGCTGGCGACATCATTGAAACCCGCAATCTTATTGGCTGCGAGCTAAATAACTTGAAGGACTTTGTGTTTGGGCCTGACGACCAACGTCCCTTTGCTGGCCTGTTTGTCGACTACGGCCACACCACAACGCAGATGGGTGACACACTGCAGGCCGTCCGCCGCCACGCATACGAGCATCCCCTCGCCTCTCCAGGCGAGGCTGACCTGACAGCGCAGGTCGATTTTGCCCAGTTCGCCCATCAGATGTCCGCTGCTGGCTTTGCCATCGATGGTCCCGCAACCCAGGGAGAATTCCTCGGTCGCCTTGGGATTGTTGAGCGCGCCTCTCGCCTCATGGCGCAAAACCCGAAGCAAGCCGCAGCTCTCGAAAGTTCCGTTGCCCGCTTGATTTCACCGTCTGGTATGGGGGGCCGCTTTCATGCCCTTGCCATTCGCAGTCCAGGCCTTGCGCCGTTGCCCGGGTTGTCGTCATAAACACTTCGTCTCGCGGCAACATCTTGGCCGTCGCCACATTTCACACTGTCTGGAGTCGGGTTGCACCCCATGTTGAGTCCGATCGAAGTCTCAAATCTTGCTGCTCTACCCGGCATTCGACACGGGTTTTTCACGCGCGAGGGAGGCATCTCCACCGGTATCTACCAGGGACTCAACTGTGGGCGCGGGTCTGGCGATGTCCCAGAGCATGTTGTCGAGAACCGCACCCGCGTCGCACGCTACCTTGGAGCCCGACCTGCAGAGATCGCCACTCCTTATCAAGTCCACGGCGCAACCGCAGTGGTGCTTGATCA
>JAHZKN010000193.1 GCA_022600335.1 Alphaproteobacteria bacterium | reverse complement strand
CATGGAGCCGGATCGATCGATCACAATGGCGACATTGATGGGTGGGCGCTCGCGATTGGAGCGAACAGTTGGTGTGGTGAGCGACAGGCGCAAATAGACACGATCTGTTGCAGTGGCGTGCAAAACGCTCTGGCCAAGGTCGGCTTTCAGTTTGACTTGCGCTGCTGAAGTAGCAGGGGCCAGGCCTGTCAGTGTCAAAACTGCGCTTGTGGCAGCAAAAACGGCAGCGGTAAGGCGGGTCTGCAACATAGCTATGAAACTCCTTTTTGGTCGGCAATCTGCGGCGCAACCTAGTCGGAGTGAGCGGCGGAATGGGGCGCGCCGTGTGGCGAAACTTTGGCATCTGCCGGTTGGAATAAGAAAGCCCCTGCATGCGACTTTTGCGCAACGCAGGGGCTTGACTGTTTGAGTGAAGGCCGTTGTCAGTCAGCGTGGTGCTACGCGCGTGGATCTCCGTTGTTGCCACGCAAGCGGACGACGTTTGGCAGATCATTGCGCTCTGGTTCCAGAATGCGATCGTGAATTTGCCGCCACGAATCTGCGACTTCTAGATCAAGGCCACCAAGGTCGCGAGCCACGGCCCAAAGCTTGTCGCGGAGTTCCTGTTCACCCGGCATCTGGCCGTCGTCGCGTTCAGCGGCGCGTTCAAGTTCACCAATGAGAGTTTGCAGTAACCGTGCCTCAGGCGCCAACATCAAAACCGCTTCTGCCGAATGGATCTCTTGGTAGACCGCATCAAGTTCAGCAATCTTGCGAACATCGTTGTTTAAGTGTGCCCGCAAGCTCTGATAGGCAGCAGTCGCCGTTTCGCGATGATTATTGCGGACTTGCCGTAGGAAATCAGCGAGTAGTGGATTTTGCCGGCCCAAGCCTTCCAGGCCCTGCCAGGCATCAGCGGCGGCTTCCCTCACAGCATCGTTCTTCAGCTGAATGATGAGCGAGTCCGGATTGAGATGCAGCTCCGTTAAAAAGTAACTGCGAAAATCATCGGAGATTTTTGCCTGCTCTTCTGGTGACAGAGGTTTTGGCGGTTTGGGTGCGGCGATGGTCTTAACCGGCTTCGCTTTGGGCAGCTGCGCAGCACGTGCTGTCAGGTCTCCGCGATACTCGGGGTCCGATTGCCGACTTTCCAATTGCAAATTGCCAGAGCCATCGAACAGCGAGCGGGCACGGATGCGCGCCAAGGTCTTATAAAGGTCCTTGTGCACCAGATAATGGCCCGGATCATTTTTGACCCGACGCACGCTGTCCAAGGTAGCCGCCGCATTCAGCACATTGCGCACGACACTTTGATCCTCTGAAACCTGGATTTCAGAGAGCTTGATCTCTTGTGTGAAATCTGTGTCCTCGGTGATGGGGTGCATGTAGCGCAACACGGTATCGACATTGGCTCCAATTTCCGGCAGCAACGCTACGCCGATCACTTTGTCTAACTCTGCTTGATTGACGTGGTGGTCAGAGTCTTCAAATGCTCTCTTGGCAACGACAGATAGAAATTCAAACAATTCTGATCGCACCAAATAACGTCCAGCCGAGCCATCAAAGGCAACGGCGTGAATGGTCGATCCGGCGTTGAGCACAGTCAGAACGCGCTCACGCGTATGCGGGTCGAGCGCGTCTGTGCGCACCTCGGCCATAAAGCCTTCGACATTGGTAATCGGGCGCATCGCGGCAAGTGCCATGCGGGCGTTGTCAAAAGTGTCAGGAAGAAGTGCATTTTCGACATTGGCTTCGAGTTGCTGAGCGGAGCGGGCCTTAACGGTTGGTACATCCGAGAGCGGCGAGCGCACAGCGTTGGCGCCAAATAAACCGGACATAAACACCAGCATGTCAATGGCAACAGCGATGCCGAGCGCCAGGTAGGCAAGACGATTGCCGTCGCTAAATGCGTTCCAGGTCACAACGAATCTATGGGCTTTGTCGTCTCGGTTGAGTTCGATAAAGTTGATTTTGGTTCTAAGCGTATCCGTTTCTTCAGATGGCAAGCCGCTGTCGCCGAGGCAGCGTTTGGCAAACGAGAACAAAGCATCCGTACCGGTGTTAGCAGCAAGCTTAGACCCGCCAACACAGTTTTCGCCAAAGGTCCTGGCGCCAACATTGAGGGCAAAGACCAACGAGGCGGCTTCACTGGCGCGTTTGGGATCGCAATCTAACCCGCGTACCTTTTCTTTTGTTGTTGGTGTTGCCGTGAGCATGCCGCCAAGCACCTGACTGCAAACTTTTTGAATGTCGCCAAGTCGTTGGGCATTGGGGTTCTGCCGGAAGGCGACGCGGGCGGCTTCAAATGCGGGCAACATGCGTGAGGGGTCAATGACCTCACCCTCGCTTGTCTCAGAGACGGATTGTGTCATCTGGATTCGCTGCGACGCGGTTTGCGCTTCTCCTTTCAACTTTGCCAAGTCACCGTCGACCTGTGCCAGCTCGCGCTCAATTTTTGCAATGCGGGTTTGAGCCGCATCAAGACGCTTCTTGGCGTCTTTAACTCGCTCCTCGCCGATTTTGTAATAGTCGTTGAGCTTGCGCAGTTCAGCTTTGCGGGCGCGATACTCAGGTCCGCGTCCGGTTTTGCCTGTGCCTTCGACGCCTTTTTCTTCGGCCATGGCTTCAACGCGCTTGGCGTCAATTTCCTTGGCGCGTTCATCCAATGCGTTTTTCTTTTCCGCATATTCCGCGGCGAGCGTTGGCCGCTCGGTCTTGAGCCGGGCGAGTTCATCCGACAACGCGGCTTTATTTGCGGCAAGTCCGGCTTGCCCGCTTTGTGCTGAAACGATGCGCTCTTGTTGTTCTTTG
>JAHZKN010000192.1 GCA_022600335.1 Alphaproteobacteria bacterium | reverse complement strand
GTTGCATGAGATGTGGCAACGCCTGAAAGCTTGGGCCCGGCGCATATATAAAGACGTTATGGTACTCTATATTGCCGGCAAAGACTCACGCACGCCGCGAGTTGCCAAATGGGTGGCCATTGGCGTGGCAGCTTATGCCTTGAGTCCAATTGATCTCATTCCAGATTTTATTCCAGTGATCGGCTATCTGGACGATGTCATTCTGGTGCCGTTGGGGATTGCGCTTGCTATCCGGCTGCTGCCAGCTGATTTGATACAGGATTTCCGTTTGGCCGCCGAAACACATGCGCCCGTCAGCGCTGTCCAACTGGGCGCCTGGCTGGTGATTTTCGCGTGGATCTGTGCGGCGGCGGGTGTGGCATGGCTTCTCGGTCGCTAATTTGCCTAGCGGGCCTGAAACACTAAACGCGGTCGAAGTCGTGCAAATTCGAAACCGATGTTTGGTGCGGCTAGTGATGTTCTCGTGGTGCCGCGACACTCGTTTCGCTCAGAAAACCAACCAGATCTTTGGTCATGTGGTGGACGTGCGCGGGCGGTTCAGACCACTGTTTCATCTCAAGCTGCACCGGATGATCCATATAGTCGGAATGCACTAAGACGGTTGCCATGCCGAGCGCGTGCGGAGCTTCCAGGTTGTGCGGCATATCATCGAACATCATGGATGATGTCGCCGTGATATTGTGGGACCTGAGAAACCGTTCATAGGCAGCTGGCTGTGGCTTAGCGCAGAATTCATTCGATGCAATGTCTGTGATCGCATGAAAGAGATCGAGCACACCGAGGCGATCAGCAACGCGTTCTGCATGCTTGCGAGAACCGTTGGTGTAGATGAACTTTCGACCGGGAAGGTTTTTGATCGCTGTAGCAAGCTCAGGTGCCGGGGCAACAACGCTCAAATCAATGTCATGCACATAGTCTAGAAACGGCTCTGGCTTCATTTTGTGAAGCTGCATCAGGCCGGACAGCGTCGTGCCGAACTGCTTGTAGTAGGCTTTTTGCATATACCGCGCATGTGGTAACGGCACATCAAGGGCACGCGCAATGTAGGCGGCCATGCGCGTGTCAACTTGGGCAAAGAGATTACACGTTGCCGGATAAAGCGTGTTGTCGAGATCAAAGATCCAATCTGAAAAGTCTGATGCTCGTGGCATTTTTTCTAATCGCGCCGTTCACCAACCAACGTGCCCGCACCATGATCGGTCAGCAATTCGAGCATCACAGAGTGCTCGACCTTGCCGTTGATAATGACAACGGCTTCAACGCCGGCTTCAACAACTTCGATGCAACCCTCGACTTTTGGAATCATGCCGCCGGTAATCGTGCCGTCACGGATCAAGGCGCGCGCCTCATCTGGGGTCAATTCTTCGATTAATTTGCCCTTCTTATCGAGTACGCCTGGCACGTCGGTTAGCAGCAGCAGGCGCTTGGCTTTCATGCGGGCAGCGAGCGCCGACGCAAAGGTATCCGCATTAATATTGAGTGTGTCGCCTGATGCTGAAAGCCCGATCGGTGCGATCACGGGAATCACATCCGATTGCGATATCACATTGACAACATGCGGGTTGATGGTTTTCGGTTCGCCGACATAACCAATATCGACGGCTTTCATTAGATTGGATTCGGGATCGGGCATCTCGGTGATTTTTTCAGCAATCATCAAGTTTGAATCTTTGCCTGAAATGCCAGCGGCTTTACCACCTTGCCGATTGATAGCTGAGACAATGTCCTTATTGATTTTCCCAGACAGCACCATTTCGACAATTTCGACGGTTGGCTTATCAGTGACGCGTAATCCGTTGACGAACTCACTGCGTATGGCGAGTTTTTTCAACATGTCAGCGATCTGTGGACCACCACCATGAACCACAATCGGGTTCACGCCGGATTGCTTAAGGTAGACGATGTCTTGGGCAAACGCGTCGGATAGTGCCTGATCGCCCATCGCGTGACCACCAAACTTGATGACTACGGTTTGATCGTCGTAGCGCAGCATGTTCGGCAATGCTTCGGCGAGCGTGCGCGCTTTGTCGTGCGCTGTTGCTGCAGCATGAGAGCCGATGGCGGTTGCTTGGGCTGGCTTAGACTTGGGCATCGGTTTCTGAATTCTGGGCTGAGGCTGGCATTGATTTGGCCAGAGTTTAGGGGCTGCGTAGGCTGCTACAACCTACCGTGTGAGAGATTTGATCGCTGTCTGTTGTCCCTTGGACACATGACCTTTTCAGGTTTAGAGCAGCACTTATATGGATTGGCGCCGTGCGACAACGGAATTCCCCCACATTTTTCGGTTCATACACCTTGCTAGGCTTTGAGTCCGGTGGCTGATATGCGTTAACCTCACTGCATCCAGGACTGTTTGCCGGAGCGCGGGGATCATCGAGGCCGTGATGAGTGTCATGGCCGCCGATTGGTGCCGTCAATAGTTGGGAGCTCGAACGTGATGACGGCGATGGTCGCTGAGGACCTTGCCCAGATTCCGATGTCGCCATTTCTTGTGGCGACGTTGCAGCGGGCTGCTCAGTACGCAGAAGCCCAGGCACACCGTGAGGTAACGCTTGAGCATGTCCTGCTGGCTCTGGCCGAAGATCCCGAGGCGACTGTCATCTTGCGCTCGTCGAACATCGATATTGCGCGTTTGCAAAGCGATGTCTCAAACTATCTTGGCAACATCGCAGACCGACAGGATCCCCGTGACAGCAAGGCTGTGGTCACCTCAGTTGAGCTGCAGCGCATTTTAGAGGCTGCAGCTGAGGCCGCCAAACAAGGTCAACGTCGTGAAATTAACGGTGCGATTTTATTGGCGGCAATTGTTGGAGATGGTGCCAGCACTGCAGCCCATATTTTGCGGGCGCAGGGTTTAACGTTTGACGCTACGATTGCAGCGTTGCGCAACGCTGCGCAGCAGCCGAGTGCAGAAGCTGCGCCAGCAATTCGTCCAGATGGTCGTGCAGACGGTAAGAGTTCGGAGCCGCAGACAGGGCAAGTTGCCGGTGAGCCAGTGCCGTCAGAACTGTCGGTCACAGCAGACCCATTGGCAGAAGCGCGTGAGCGCGTTGGACAACGGCGACAGCAATCGGACGCACCACCCGCTTCAATTGAACCGCAATGGGAACAGGTGGCGCCGCAGCCCGATGCGCGTAACGATGATCCTTGTGGGTCACTGACCTCAGACGATCATGACGTCAGTGAAGCAGGTGAGGCTGCGTCCGTGGCGGCAGAGCCGATCCCAGCTGGCATAAGACCCGCAGCATCCGAACCCGCAGATTCAGAGACGGCTAGTTCGCACTGGGCGCCATCTCAAGGCGCAGCGAAACCTGATCGGGCAACAGCACCGCGTTTACAGCGCGTACCGCCGCCCCTGCCGCCGGACGCTGGTCTACGTCCGCCGCGTTCAGAAAGTTTTTCCGCCGCACCACCTGTACCGCAGCCAGGTCCGGGTGCCGCAGCTGGTCAAGGAGCGGGGTCTGCTGTCCCTCCACCCATGCCGGACCCCGCAAGCCCTCCCGGCGCGCGACCGCCGCACATTCCGCCGTGGGTGGGTGGTGAGACGGGCTCTGCTCGCGGGCGTGCACCAGGCCCGCCTGCATCTCCTGCGCCGGCACCTCAGCGCGCACAACCGCACCGGCCTCGCTCAACGCAAATTAATGTCGAGACGGGTCAGCTCGTGGAAAACATTCCGCGGCGCATGAAGACCGGTGTAACCGAACTTGTTGAGGTGCGTATTGCGCGCGTTGAGGTGAAGGCTTTGGCCAAAGGTCTGCAAGGTGGTGGAGCGGCCTATCAACATGATCTGCTGATTACAAAGGCGATGTCGGTCAAACTGCGCGCACCCGACGGTGGATTTTGGGTTGAAGCGGCATCGCCCGAGACGCAGTGGATTGAAAATGTGCTGGGCGTCATGACAGACGATTTCGCCAGTTGGCGCTGGTCGGTCACGCCGAAATCGTCAGGGCGCAAGAAGTTGCAGCTTGTTGTTTCTGCGCGCACAGTTGGCACAGATGGCCTTGCCGCGGAAACTGCATTGCCGGATCAGTTATTTGAGATCCGCGTGGGCATCAATTATGGCCAAAGTGCAAAGCGCCTTTCCGGCTGGCTTGTCGCAGCCATTATTGGTGGTGTGTTGGCGCGATTTGGTGAAACGGCTTTTGATGCCGCAAAGGGTCTCATCAGCAAAATGAGTGGGCTTTGAGTTTACGAAAAGTCTTTGCGGATTTTTGCCAGCGTTGCGCGCAGTTCCGTGATGCCGGTTTTTCTCTCTGATGATGTTGTGATGACCACCGGATAGGCGGCCGGTGCTTTTGCGACTTCGCGCTCGGCTGTAGCAAGCTGCTCAGAAAGCGCCTTTTCACTAATTTTGTCTGTTTTGGTCAGCACGATTTGATAGGCCACAGCTGTTTCTGACAACAACGTCATGATCGTGCGATCGACAGGTTTGATACCGTGACGTGCGTCGATCAATACAAACGCACGTGCAAGGTTGGGCCGACCAGAAAGATAGTCTTTGATAAACTCCGTCCAAGCCGCCACCTTGGCTTTGGGTGCTTTGGCGAAACCGTAACCTGGTAAGTCGACGATGTGAAAACCAAGCGACTGTGGCGCAAAATAATTGAGTTCTTGCGTCCGCCCTGGCGTATTTGACGTGCGGGCCAGCCCGTTTTGTCGGACAACGGCGTTGATCAAACTCGATTTACCAACGTTTGAGCGACCCGCGAACGCCACTTCTGGCCACCGTGAATCGGGAAGATTGTCGAGATCCACAACGCCTTTGACAAATGTCCACGGTTGCTCAAACAGCTGTTCGCCGTCTGCAATCTCGTCATCGCTAAATGGGTCGCCGGCCATCGTCGGACGGGTCTCCTAGGGCCTCGAATCAAAGTATTCTGCGCGCGCAGCCAGTCTAGCTTTTGGGTTCTTCTTTGTTCCTGCTGACGAGCTGCTTGAGCCAGGCAACCTTGCCTTTGAGATTGTCAACGAGATGGATCTCAGCGCCTTGCTTAACGGTGATGTACCACTGCTGGATGATCGACAGGATGTTGTTCCATGCCCAGTAGATGACAAGACCAGCCGGAAAACCAGCCAGCAAGAATGTGAATAATAGCGGCATCCACGAGAAGATTTGTTGCTGCACCGGGTCGGGCTGCGGCGGATTGAGCTGCATCTGCAGCCACATGGTGACACCCATCAGGATAGGCCAGGCACCGATCACAAGGAAGGATGGCACCTCATACGGCAGCAAACCAAAAAGATTGAATAGAGAAGTTGGGTCGGGGGCGGATAGATCCTGAATCCAACCGAAGAAAGGTGTGTGACGCATGTCGATAGAAACAAACAGCACCTTGTAGAGTGCAAAAAACACAGGGATCTGCACAAGAATCGGCAAGCAGCCGGCCAGGGGGTTGATCTTCTCTTTCTTGTACAGCGTCATCAGTTCCTGTTGCTGACGCGCTTTGTCATCTTT
>JAHZKN010000002.1 GCA_022600335.1 Alphaproteobacteria bacterium | reverse complement strand
CATCAACGAACTTTCGTTGATCGCCTTCCCGACCCGTGAGTTGTTTTCACAGAAGATCGAAGAATTCGATTTGATCATTTTTGATCATTATGAGTACCGCGGAATTTTGCGGCGGCTCTATTTTGATAACATCTCGCGCTATGTCGCGGATCATGGTGGCGCGCTCCTAGTCGCCGCCGGTGATGATTATTCCGGCCGCGCCAGTCTCTATCGCACGCCTCTATCGCCTGTATTGCCTGCCATTCCAACCGGCGTCGTGCTGGAGAAACCATTTAAAGCAACGATCACATCGGACGGTGAAAAGCACCCCGTCACACGTGACTTACCGGGTGCGGCTCCAAAAAATAACCAAGGACAACCCAACTGGGGACGCTGGTTCCGGCAAGTCGAAGTACGCACCGATCGCGGCCGCACCATCCTAAATGGATCTGATGACAAGCCATTGCTGATCCTGGATCGCAAGGGCAAGGGCCGCGTGGCTCTTTTGACGTCTGACCAGGCGTGGCTATGGGCGCGCGGTTTTGAAGGTGGCGGACCCCACACCGATTTGTTGCGCCGCTTGTCGCATTGGCTGATGAAAGAACCAGACCTGGAAGAAGAACGCCTGTTAGCGTCTGCTCGAGATCTCAAACTCACCCTTGAGCGCTACTCCATGGAGCCGAAGGTTGCAGATGTGATCGTCTCGGGGCCTGACGGCAAAGCGCGAACGGTCACTCTCACGCCGCAAGACAATGGCCTCTTTAAAGCCACCGTAGATGTCAAAGTGCCGGGACTTTACAAAGCTGAGACGAGAGCAACGTCCGGCACGTTGCGCGCTGTTGCCCATGCCGGCAAGGATGACCCACGCGAGATGAGTGATGTTGTCTCGACGGAGAAAAAGCTCAAGCCGCTGATCGATCAAACAGGTGGGGGCACGGTTTGGACACGCAAAGCTAGCCCGCCATCAGCCAGTACGGCAGACCTCACCGCGGCAGATCTTTCTGTGCCGCGCGTTTCCTTGCTTTCAAGTGCGAAAGTTTTTGCAGGATCCGGTTGGATCGGACTCAAAGATCAAGACGCCTTTGTCACCCGCGGTGTTAAACTTTTGCCGCTGTTTGATGGGCTCGTCGCATTGGCCTTGATGCTGTCCCTGTTGGCGCTGGCCTGGTGGCGGGAAGGCAAATAGGCGGCTGCAATTGCTGGCTCGATACCGGTCTAGCGCGCCACCATCGATGACCCGACTGCGCCGAACAAGCCGAAACACGGCTTTCATACCGCTCAAACCTGTTGAAAGCACGCCCGCGCCGTCGGACGGGGCATAGGCCGCCTATCACGACTCATCGTACCTGTTGGCAAGATGTCAACCGCTTCGGCGCGCGCAAAAACCGAGAGTCCACAATCGGTGCTGTTACCGCGCTGCGCTCAGTTTCCTTAACTCGACACCTCGTGCGCACGTCGAAGATGCGCTGTGCTCAAACTTCAGAAAGGCCAGGCCTGCCATGTCGCTGCTCTTTCGCATTATCTATGCCGCCCATGCCAACGGCACGCACCACAAACTTGCACTTGATGCACTGCGGCGGCTCGGATCTCCCGACGCTGAACGTTGGCGCAAACTGTTTCTCAAACATGCTGAACCCTACCTCACGGGCTCAAAAGCACCCGATAAAGACTTCAAAGACTTTCGCAATCACGTATTACACGTCGGCGATAATTTCTGGGGCGGCGCGCCTGAAAAAGCAAAGCAGTGGTATGACCGGCTGGTCACGGCGCTCAAAGATAAATCCTGGGAAGAAGCCGCCTATTGTGCCGGCGTTCTTTCGCATTACTACACAGATCCGATACATCCTTTTCACACCGGACAGACGCAAGAGGAAAGCAACATTCACCGCGCCATGGAATGGAGCATCAGCAAAGCCTATGACTCTTTACGCGAACAGGGCGAACGTAATTTTCCAACTCTTGCCGTTTGTTTGCCCACAGGCGATGACTGGTTAAAAGCATTTGTCATTGAAGGGGCGGAGACATCGCATCGCCATTACTTTGGTTTGATTGCCAATTATGACTTGGACCAAGGCGTTTCCAATCCGCCGGCCGGCCTCACACCGCGTTGTCGCACATCAATTTCAGAATTGCTCATTTACGCAGCCGAAGGCTTCGCACGTATTCTGGATCGTGCATTCGTGGACGCTGGCGTCACTCCGCCAGAGGTATCCCTGACAGCAGACTCTGTTGTGGCGTCGCTAAAGATCCCTGTTAGATGGGTGGAAAAGAAGCTCACCAATGCCGAAGATCGCGCTGCCGTGCGCGCCATGTTTGATGAGCTCAATACAACTGGGCGCGTTGACAAGACGTTGTCGGAAGACGACCGCCAGGTACGTGATCTGCATGACCGCGAAGTGCTGAAACCACGCCGGGCGCGGCGGGCTAAAGCGCTCAAAGAGCGATTGAAAGCACAGCCTACTGCGACACCGACGGAGCCGTCTGGCGCTGAGGGTAGAACAGCGCCCGTCGCGCCACCACCCGCGCCTGCCGGGTCAGAGTCTGAGACTGCAGTTGAAACAAACACAACAGACTCGGTCCGCACAGCCAAAGTTGGCGATGATGTGGAAGCTGCTCGCGAAAACGATGCAGCACCCTCAGCCTCCCATACGACAGAAAGCGATGCAGAACCTGTAGCAACACTGCAGGCAACCCACACGGACTCGCTGCAACGCAAAGGCTCGTCCCGCGTTTATCTTGAGCCACATGACGACCTAGTTGATGCGCCTTCAATAGGTCCCAAAACTGCACGCCGCTTCTACGATATCGGCATCAACACTGTTGCAGACTTTCTCGCCGAAGACCCTGTGGTGATGGAAGAGTTGCTCGATACGCGCCACATTAACGTTCAGACACTGGAGGCCTGGCAGGACCAGGCACGTTTGGTGATGTCAGTTCCAGGTTTACGCGGCACACATGCGCAACTGCTTCAGGGGGCAGGTTTTAGCGATATCGAAGCAATCGCCGCCGCTGATCCTGCTGACTTATCCACAGCTGTCCTCAAGTACGCAGCGACATCCGACGGCAAACGCGTCCTCCGCGACGGCAACGCCCCGGACATAGAGAAAATCAAAACGTGGATTGAAAACGCCGCAACTGCACTTGCTGCATAACGCGAAGCAGGCTTGAGATTTTCTCAACGTGGTTCTTTCCGCCGTTTTAGCGCACGATCGTGCCGCATCGACGAGACGCAACGTGCGGCTGGTCGGCCACACCCCTTGTCATCCTTATTGTTGCCACGTGCCTGCCCTGGTGCGTCCCATTTCTCGCGCTTCTTTTGCTCCTGCACCCGCACGGGGTGGCGAACAAAACCAGGGGATCAAAAGATATGCGCGCCAACACCGCACTAACAGAACAGGTTTTGCAACATGGTCTTGGTGTCGCCAGCGCACATGGGCTGCAGGCGCTATCGATTGGCGATGTCGCGCGTGAACTTGATCTGACGCGACGCGGGTTGGTTGCAGAATTTGGCGATCGGGAGTGTCTACAGCTTGCCGTCTTGAATTGCGCTGCGGAGCATTTTTTGCGTGATGTTGTAAATGCTGTACCGGAACACCTTCACGGCGAAGCCAAGGTCACGGCGTTGTTTGAAAAATGGATCCGCTGGGGCCGCTCGCCAGAGCTGATGCGTGGCTGTCCATTTGTCCATGCCAGCGCAGAAGCCGAAGATCTGCCACCAAAAGTGCGTGCAAAAGTCAAAGAGCTGCTTGATGGCTGGACCGACATCTTGGCAACCGCGATTGAGGACGCCAAACACCTGAACCACTTTCGCACAGATCTCGAGTGTGAACAGTTCGTCTTCGAGCTCTATGGCCTCTATCTCAGTCATCACTTTTGGCATTGGTCAATGAGTGATAAGAATGCGCAAGACCGCACGCTCAAAGCGTATGGGCGTTTGCTCGCTGCTTCGCGGCCGTAACTCCTAAGCTGCTTGACCAAAGGCGATCACCGCCACACCGCGAAGCCCAAATTCATGGGCCTGCAACGCGTTGGTGTGGCGCGCGTTTGGTGGTATGCTGCGAGCTGTCCGAGGGGCGCGATTGAGCTAGTCGCTGAGACCTGCCTGATGCTGACAGAGCACCCTTTGAACCTGATCCGACTGAACCCGGCGAAGGAACGGCGCGCGCACCGGTTTTATCACCACCACTTTAGATCTATTGGTGCACACAATCGTCTTT
>JAHZKN010000191.1 GCA_022600335.1 Alphaproteobacteria bacterium | reverse complement strand
CCCTCAATCCAATTTCAAGTTCAACACCGAGCCCGACAAGATATAGCATTCGTTTGCGGGCCGCGTTGGCTGGAACATTTTGCTTGCCTTTGGAGTGCCACGTGTTGTGCAACACTTCACCTTGCGACCAAGACACCAATTCAAATGCACTGCCAGCCTTGTGCCCACCCGTATTGACGAGAGCCTCCTGCGGAACTACATGGCAGCCGTAACAGTTCTTCGCTAGGCGGTAGAGCGAGCGAGGTCTGATCATGCCTTCGGACTCAGCACGCTTCCACCGCGCCTGTGCTTCAGACTTGGATTCGGTTTTGGCTGTCTTGCCGCTATACCCACTGTGAAGTTTGACCCAATCCTTCGCGGCACTGTGGCAAGATTCACAAGAGATGCCCGAGATTGGCTTCTTTTTCGTTTTCTGTTGCACTGTGAAATGGCAATTCAAGCACAAACTCTCAGACTTGACGCGGCGCACACCCATCTTCTTTGCGATTTTCTTTGCCTTGGAATTGCGCGGCATTTCGCGAAACGTTTTGAAATGCTGTGACTGCTTCCACGCCGCAACTTCTTGCTTATGGCATTCCGCGCAAGCATTGGGACCGACAACTTTTGCTGGATCTCGTGCAACGTTGCCAAAGGCGTCAGAGCCATAAAGCATCAACAGCGCAAAGAAAAAAATAGGAAGGGCGCGCAAAACAACCCTTTCTAAAGTCGTCAAGTTTATGCTCTGCACTTCGCGGCTCACGACGACATCTCACCTAGCTTCAGCTAACCTAAAGTGCTGGATGTGCATTGTGTTGATGAATTGTGGGAGGCTTTGCTTGACGGCTGCTGGGCTTCGCAAACCAAGATTTCGCACGATCTAAAACGCCGTTATCAGCCGTGCTACCAGCGGTTGTAAGAAACGGATCTGCGTAACAAACTGCGCCAACCTGTGCAGCAATTGACTTCACAGACGCTACCATTCCGGGAGCACCGCACGTGTAGAGCACATCGGTTGGAAGGAGGTGTGGGAGATAATCGGTTGGCCGACCCGGATACACCAAATTGGTCACAGTCTGCGGCGTGCTACAAACAGGTACAATGCGGACATGCGGGAAGCGCATCAGCTGTGCAAGCGCGGCGCCCATGTAAAGTGTCTCGATGGTGCGCCCGCCGACAATGATGAGCATGCGGCGCTCTGGGCGCTCACGCAGCGCTGCAACAGCGATCGACCAGATCGGCGCAAAGCCGGTGTTTGTTGCAACCAGGACGAGCCTGCCCTCTAAGTTGGACCTGAAATGCGCTGAACCGTAGGGCCCCATGAGTGTCACGGGATGGTTCAGTTTAATGCGCTTGCCAAGTGATTTAGTGACGTGCCCACCCGCAATGCGTCGTATATGGAACCAAAGTGTACGCTTCCCGTCATGCCCCGCTAAAGAATGGGTGATGCTAAACGGACGGCTCGGATAGCCTTTGAAGCGCACCTGTACATATTGTCCAGCATGATGCGGCAACGCCCGATCCGGTGTGATGCCGACCTCCATCACCTCCGGCGACAGTGCACGTAAAGAAGTCAGCACACCATCGATAGTGTGGATATTGGAGGAGTTAACTTTCTCAACGACGACATCGCCTGCGACGCGGCACTGGCAGGCATGCACGACGCCAGGATCAGAACCTTCACCACCCCGAACATTTCCCGATACCACCCGCACGCAGCAAGTACCGCAGTGGCCAGAACGGCAATCGTAAGGTAGATCAACGCCAGCATTCAATGCAGCGTCAAGCAGCGGTGTGTTGAGCGGAGCAAGAAAGCTTGTGCCATTCACTGTGACGAGATGGCCTTTTGTCATTTTTTGATTCTGAAAGACGTCTTGCTTCATCTAATCTCCCCCCTTGTAGAATTTTTCCAACGCGCATGTCACCACTTGTACGCCAACGTACTTCTCGGGCCCTCCAACGCCGCCGTTGAACGGCATGCAGGCCGACAGGTTTTGTGATTGATCACATGGAAAGCCCCCAGCGAAATCCGTCGCCAAACACGACTGGATTCAAAAGTCGTGATTTAATTTTGAAACAAATCGTACGTTCGGATTGTTGTTCGATAATGGTCAGACAATGACCGTTTGATGGTCCGAACAAATGAACAAGCGGCGTTCAACTATTTTGCAAAATAGAAAGACCAGGTCTGAGTAAATTACGTTTTGAAATTCTCGCTGCGTACAAATGTTAGTAACCCATTACAACAAAGCGCTTTTTAATGTTGCAAATTGTAACAACATCTGCACCGCATAAGCAGGCTTACAATTTGTTTTCATTTAGTCATTTGTAGAGTGAAATTCAAATCGATCTGAATTGGAAATGAAATCGATCACTGCATTGAATTTGAAAACGGACTTACATGTAATTTGACTTTTTTGCATTAAATGTTCGGCCACATGCCCGCCTATTTCGCAATCTAACTCCTCACATTGACTCAGCATTTCTGCGCAGTCCTTGAGTTCCTTTCATCGATTGAAAATCGCAATTGAAAAGGAATTTAAGTCGATGGGGGAAGGGGCAGCCGATGAAAAAAATAACCGGCATCTCGTTATCTTTGTGCGCTTTGGTGGGGGGCGCGCTAATTCATCTGATCTTACCTGGAAATGACTCTTTCGCGGGTGCGTCAAAGCCATGGAACACAACAATCAAGACGGCCAATCCAGATCGTCAAAGCACGGTGGCAAGCGACGAAAGTCTCTACCCTACGGCTGCGCAATGTGGCGAATGCCATAAGCAAATTTACGAAGAGTGGTCATCTTCGCAGCACGCCTACGCATCAATCTCTCCGATGTTCCACAAATTTGAACAGAAGTTCCAGGAACTGACCCACGGCACCGTCGGCACATTTTGCGTGCGTTGCCACCAACAGGTTGGCACACAGCTCGGCGAAAAACGTGAAACCCCACTTTGGGAGCGCAGCCAAATTTCACGTGAGGGTGTGACCTGCATCACCTGCCACCGGGTCAAAGAACAGTACGGTAAAGTCAATGGAGAACGCAGAGTTGAGCCAGGCAAAATTTACGAGCCGGTCTACGGCAGCGGCCAAAAGAGTGTGATCAAAGATGTTCTAGCCGACAAGGAAACCTACTCCGTTAAGACGAGTGCAAAGGGGCGCGGCAATGACATTCACAAGGGAATGATCACCAACGATCAGATCACCAAGTCGGAGTTCTGCGTCAGTTGCCACCAGGTCGCCGTCAATCTTGGCATCAAGCTGGAAATTGTCTGGGATCAATATCGTGACAGCCCGGCTCGCAAAGCCGGTGTTACGTGCCAAGACTGCCACATGGGCAAAGTCCCAGGCAAACCTAAAGGCTATTCAAAAGCGCCATCCGCAATCGTTGGTGGTAAGGAAATCAACCCCGGTCGCAAACATGCCAACCACCGTTTTATCGGACCGGGCTATTCGATTGCTCACCCCGGTGTCTTTCCACACAACAAAAAGGCAAAAGCATACAGCATTAAAGACTGGCTACAGTTCGATTGGCGCGCAGGCTGGGGTACCTCGGAGTTTGAAGACAAAGTCGCCGACGGAAAGGTCAAAGCTGTTTTTCCAAAACGCTGGGCGGACGCGCTTGATCGTGAAGACGCTCGAGAAATCATCGACGAGAACCTCGCCAAGCTCGATGAACGCCACAAGTTGAGACAGCAGGTTATGGAGAACAGCAGCCATGTTGACGGTCCGCACATTGTGGGCACGCCACGGGTCGGCAAAGATTTGGTGTTTTCCTACAAGATTAAAAACGCCAATACGGGCCACAACCTGCCGTCAGGCTCGCTCGGCGCTCAGCCACAGCTTTGGGTCAACGTTGCGCTAATCGATCCAAATGGAAAGAACGTCTGGGAGTCGGGCTATGTCGACAGGAACGGCGACATAGCCGATATGCACAGCTTGGATGTTGCTGCT
>JAHZKN010000190.1 GCA_022600335.1 Alphaproteobacteria bacterium | reverse complement strand
CGTCGACAATGTGCGCGAATTGATCGAAAGCGCGCGCTATAAACCTCTCACGGCACGCAATAAGATTTTTATCATCGACGAAGTTCACATGCTTTCGAAAGGCGCATTCAATGCCCTTCTGAAGACATTGGAAGAGCCGCCAGAACACGTGCGCTTTATCTTTGCGACGACGGAGATCCGGAAAGTGCCGGTGACTGTCCTGTCGCGATGCCAACGGTTTGATCTGCGCCGCGTCGATGTGCCAGCGCTGACCACGCACCTGACGGCAATTGCTAAAAAGGAAGGCGCCAAGCCGGATGCAGATGCGGTGACGCTAATTGCGCGCGCGGCAGAAGGCAGTGTGCGCGATGCACTGTCGATCCTTGACCAAGCCATTGCCATGGGGTCTGGCAAAGTCAGTGAGAGCGACGTACGCGCCATGCTTGGTTTGGCGGACCGAGGGCGCGTCTTTGATGTCCTAGACCATTTGTTTGCTGGTGATGCAGGCGCGGCTGTGACCGCCGTTGAAGCGCTCTACCGTGATGGTGCAGATCCCGTACAGTTGCTCTCTGATCTTGCAGAAGCTGTGCATGTGAGCGCGCGCACCAAGGCTATTGGCAGTGATGTTGCGAGCGAAGCGTTGTCAGCAGAAGAGCGCCGCCGCGCGACGGCGATTGCAGAAACGCTCTCAGTACCTGTTTTGGCGCGCGCTTGGCAGATGTTGATCAAAGGTTTGGAAGAAGCGCGTCGTGCGCCTAATCCTCTCTCGGCTGTTGAGATGGTCATGATCCGGGTTGCGTTTGTTGCGGACCTACCGTCGCCCGAAGATCTCATCAAGACATTGGACGGCAAATCGGTTCCAAGCCAACGCAATGTAGCGAAGACAACCGAAGCCGCACAAGGCTCGCTGCTTGCGTCCGCGGAACCGGCATATCCAGCACAGGCTGAAAAGCAAACCCATGCGATGCTAGATGACCGTATCACACCTCCTGAGGTGGCGACAGACGAGCCAAGAGTTTTAGAGGAGGATAGCGATCAGGCGGACGCGGCACGCAAAGATGACCTCTCCGAGAGCGATGGTTCGTCAGATCAGGTGCGGTCATTTGTTGACGTCGTTGATCTGGTGGCGGCCAAGCGCGACGCCAAACTTAAGCTGCATCTGGAAGATCATGTCTCTCTTGTTCGCTTTGATGCGGCAGCCGGTGCCATTGATTTGAAGTTGCTTGCTGGCGCGCCGCCACGCATTGCTAATGATTTGCGTGAGAAGCTCAATCGCTGGACCGGGAGACAATGGGTTGTCGTTTTGTCGACGGAGGATGGCGCAGAGCCTCTCGGCGAGGTGCGACGTCGACAACAGAAAAGCCAACTCGATGCTTTGAAAGCACAGCCGTCGATTGCCGCCGTGTTGGAAGTTTTTCCGGATGCCAAAGTTGTTGAGACACAGCCCGAGACAAACGACGGACAACAGCCTAGTACGCGCCGACCTGGCGCAGATCAAGACAACAATGATGATAGCGCAGTTGGTTAGGGGATCAGAAGGCCCTGGTGACGGGCTTCGGTCGTAGAGTTGAACTGCGCAATTTACTCGTGGACTCAAACGTCAAGAAAAAGGGATGATGATGAAAGACCTGATGGGAATGATGAAACAGGTCAAGCAAATGCAAGAACGGATGCAGGACATGCAATCCGAACTCGCAGCACTTGAAGTCGAAGGACAATCGGGAGGTGGGCTGGTGAAAGTCGTGCTCAACGGCAAGGGTGAGATGCGCAAAGTGCAGATTGATCCAAGTTTGATGAAGCCGGACGAGGCAGAAATTCTGGAAGACCTGATTGTGGCTGCCACGCTCGATGCGAAGACGAAAGCCGATAGCCAGATGCAAGATAAGATGGCGGATGTTACAGGTGGCTTGCCGCTGCCGCCGGGCATGAAGTTATTCTAAATCTTGCCGCGAGAAAAGTTTTGGCTTCATCTGGTAATCGTTTCATGACTGCATTTCTTGCCGACCGCGCAGTCCGCCTTGTTCTTATTGCGAGCTTAGCTTTGTTGATTATTCAAGCGTGCGCGCTCGCAGTGATGGGCCGGCCTTGGATCTGCGACTGTGGCTTTGTGAAATTTTGGCACGGCATTGTGAAGAGTTCAGGTAATTCCCAGCACCTGACAGATTGGTACACGTTCACGCATGTTGTGCATGGCTTCTTGTTCTATGCAGCGCTGCATTTCCTCACTCCGTCGTGGTCGTTGCCGCAGCGTTTGCTGGCGGCTGTCGCCATTGAGGTGACGTGGGAAGTGATTGAAAACTCGAGCTTTATTATTGAGCGCTATCGGGCAGAGACAATATCACTTGAATACTACGGCGATACGGTCATCAATTCGGTTGCGGACACCTTGGCGATGGTCGTTGGGTTTGCGTTGGCTGCGTGGTGGCCGGTGTGGCTGTCGATTGCCAGCGTCGTCGGTTCGGAACTCTTCCTGGCGTATGCCATTCGCGATAACCTCACGCTCAATATTATTATGTTGCTGTGGCCAATGGATGCCATCAAAGCGTGGCAAGCTGCTGGCGGCCCGCTGTAGGATACCAAATAAAGCGCTAAACGAGCCCGGACATTGACCCAGGGTTGCCTGGCAAATCCCGTTGGCCAAGGATTACGAATCCCGATAGCAAGGCCGATGATTATTGGTGATCGTGGTTTAAACCAAAATGGCGAAGCAAATAATTGGTCCGGAGATTGAGCGCCTGGTGCAGTTGCTGGCAAAGCTGCCAGGACTCGGTCCGCGCTCAGCGCGCAAAGCTGCATTGGCTCTAATTAAAAAACGTGAAGACTTACTGTTGCCGCTCGCCGACGCCATGACAACCGCAATTGAGCGCATTGTGGTGTGCCCCGAGTGCGGCAACGTGGACACCATGGCTCCGTGTGCCGTGTGTCGAGATGACAGCCGCGATGGCGCGGTGCTGGTGGTCGTGGAAGAAGTCGGTGATTTGTGGGCGTTAGAGCGTGCAGGTGTGCTGAAGGCACGCTATCATGTTTTGGGTGGGCATATTTCACCTTTGGATGGCATCGGACCAGAGGCCTTAAACATTGCTCCCTTGATTGAACGATGTGGCGCGGGCTCGATCAAAGAAGTCATTCTGGCACTGAATGCGACCGTCGAAGGCCAGTCAACGGCACACTATATTACAGAGCTACTCGGAACCCGAGATGTGAAGGTCACACGATTGGCGCATGGTGTTCCAATTGGTGGCGAACTTGATTATCTCGATGAAGGAACATTGGCGGCGGCGATCAAATCACGCAAGCAAATCTAACTGGGCAACTTCTCGTTAGCCCAAAAAGCGGCTCTGTTTTCTTTTGGCCTGTCAATTCTAGTTTATAGTCTTGCGCGAGACGATGAGGGATAGCCGTGTCGGCAAGCGGGGTGCGGGATCGATGACATCACAACGCTTGGCGATGGTGGCACCGTCTGTGACAAGTGCACTGCGGCTGCGACATTCTCTGTTGGCAGAGGTGTTGGCGCGCGGCCATCGTGTTGTGTGTATCGCACCCGAATCCACCGAGCGCGAACAATCTGTAGAAGAGGTGTCTCGTCTGACATCGCTTGGTGTTGAATATCGTGGTTTCTCTTTTGATACACCTGGTCTCAGTTTCCTCAACAACTTCCGCGTGACGACGGCACTGCGCGATATTTTTCGAGAGTGGAAGCCAGACGTTGTGCTGGGCTATGGTCCACAAGAATTGGTGATAGCGGCATTGGCTGCAAAGCGCGCCAAGGTGCCGAGGATTGTGACTTTGTGCAACGATCTTCCGGACTTTTTAAAGCTAATAGAAAGTGCAGAGGCTGGCAGGCCGTCAGCTGCTGCCTTCAAACGGGCTTTGGCAGCGAGCGACCAGATCGTATTTCACAATTCGGATCACGCAAAGCTCGTAGCAGAACACGGCCTTATTAAATCCGATGCAAAAATTTCGATCGTCGCGGGTAAAGGTGTCGATGTTGAATCACAACCCGTTCTGGAACTGCCGGACCTTGCCCAGGGTTTGGTGTTCTTAATGGTGGCACGGCAGGACCCCATCCGGGGCGTTGGTGATTACATGCAAGCAGCATGGCGGGTGTCAAAGACTGCGCAGGCTGCCAAATTTATTTTGGCCGGACCACGTGGGAAGCAACCGTTGGATGTTGCGGGTCTCGGATTCAAGGGTCCCGCGTTCGAGTGGATTGATGGCGATGTTGAAGTTCGGGATGTCTTGTCGCGGGCACACGTCTATGTCTGCCCATCACACAGCGAAGGCATGCCGCCAACTGTGCTTGAAGCATTAGCCGCCGGGCGACCGATTATCACAACGGATACACCGGGATGTCGCGAAACAGTGGATGAAACCGTCAACGGCTACCTTGTGCCCCGCGGTGATGTTGCGTCATTGGCTCAGGCAATGGAAGCCGTGCTCAAGCGGCCTGATCTCATTCCGACAATGGCGCGGGCTAGCCGGTTGAAGGCAGAGCGGCGTTTTGATCAGCGCCAGGTTAACGCGGCGTTGGTCTCTGTGCTGGGTCTTTAAGGCGCGGCTGGGCCCGGCGGCAGGTGGCGCAAATGTACTTTGCGTGCGATCTGACACGCTATGATTGACTGAGCCGCGGGACTTTCCTATCTGACGTGCATGGCAATAAAACCAATTCTGACACTTCCTGATCCTATTCTTCGTGAGGTTTCAACGCCGATTGAAACCGTGAGCGACGAAGTCCTGAGGCTTGCCGATGATATGTTGGAGACGATGTATGATGCGCCAGGTGTCGGGTTGGCAGCTGTTCAAGTCGGAGTGTTGAAACGCTTGATTGTGCTTGATGTGGCTGACGAAACTGAAGATCGCAAACCCCTGGTGCTGATTAACCCGGAGATCGTCAAAGTTGGCGAAGAGGTGCGCAGCCACGAAGAGGGCTGTTTATCAATACCGGATGTGTTGGTTGAAATTGAACGTCCGTCCCCTGTCACAGTACGTTATCGCGATCGCACAGGCAGCAAACGGGAGCTTGAGGCCAGTGGTCTGCTGGGTACAGCTATTCAGCATGAGCTTGATCATTTGGATGGCAAGCTCATTATCGATTTTCTTTCGCGGTTGAAGCGCGACATTGTGGTGCGAAAGTTCAAGAAGTT
>JAHZKN010000189.1 GCA_022600335.1 Alphaproteobacteria bacterium | reverse complement strand
GGTTGCGTTTCGTGTCTTTCTTTTCGATGGACGCGACCTGGAACGCGCCGCCTGAGATCGCCGCCTTTATGGCGCTGGCGTCAGCCTCAGTTTTGATATCAAGTTTCTTCAGCGTCTGTGAGTCAATCGCGGTGAGACGCGCGACCACGTCTTCATTGTTCGCTGTTTTGAGATTGGCAATGACACTCCAATACTCTTGCGTTTGAAACGCCTCAATTTCCGCTTCTCGATCGCAAATAAGACGCAATGCTACCGATTGCACGCGGCCAGCTGAGCGTGCGCCGGGCAGTTTGCGCCACAACACGGGCGACAAGGTAAAACCGACAAGATAGTCAAGCGCACGGCGTGCCAAATACGCAGAGACGAGAGGTTCATCAATGGTGCGCGGATTGTCGAGTGCAGCGAGGATGGCTTGTTTGGTGACGGCATTGAAGGCCACACGTTCCACCTCAAGGTTCTTCTTGAGGGCTTTACGCTTGGCGAGAATGTCGAGGATATGCCAGGAGATGGCCTCACCTTCGCGGTCAGGGTCAGTGGCGAGAATGAGTTTGTCTGCGGTTTTGACTGCGTCGGCGATTTCCTTGACGATCTTTTTCGATCGAGTGTCGACATCCCAATGCATTGTGAAATCATTGTCAGGCTCGACCGAGCCGTCTTTAGATGGCAGGTCTCGGACATGACCGTACGAGGCGATGACTTTATAGCCAGAGCCAAGATACTTATTGATGGTTTTGGCTTTTGCAGCCGATTCAACAATGACGACGTTCATCTTTTCCAATCCGGACGGGCTTGGCCCACAGCCGTTTGTCATATAGCGATTGCCGCACGGGTGGGCCGCATCTGGCCTGGCACCAATGGCGCGCGAAAATGGTGGATCGCAGCCCGGCTGTCAAACCGGCCGAGAAATGGGCGGTTCGGTCGGGCCCCATTTGAGGCCGGTGCCAGGACGTATTGCAGGGCCTAGGTGGGGTGGCGTTCCAAGCAAAACAAGTGCGCTCTAAGCCGTTCAAGTGCACCAAGATCTCAGCCGATCGGCGGGGTAGTGGCACCTCGATTGGGGACTTCAAAGATGCTTGAACACGGTGTGATGGCGCAGCTGTGCAAAACTTGCAGCCGTGCCCAATGCACAGACACCCGGCCCCTCAAACCAAAAATGTTTGGCGGACCAGGTGCTTGAGCCCTAGATTTTTCTGTAGTGCAGCGGTTGGCTAGTTGCCAATCACGCTGGAAACATCGTTTGCAACAGTTTGGGCATCGGCAAATTGCTTAGCATCGCAATGGCCTTCCATTTTACCGAGCAGCTGCTCAACTTTGCTTTGATCACCGCTGCTCAGATTGGCGCCGCTGGCAGATTTGAAGAGCTCAAGCGAGGTGTCCAAGCAGCCATTGACGTCCTTTGGTACGTCCACTGCAAGGGCACCAGTTGCAAGACCTGCCACAAGGGCACCAGTAAGTGCGAAACGTTTAAACATGAGAGTCCACCTCTATAGTTTCCCAGACGTAGGATTGATGTGCATAGACCATGGCGAAAGTGCCGACAATATGGCCTGTACGCCCCAACGCGTCGATACGACCCAATCCTATGGTAGCCCAATAAATTGGTGCAACAAGGGCGGCTTAAGGAAAAGCTCTCATGCCCTGGATTGCGGAATCTAGGCCATCAAAATGGCTGATGATTGCGTCGGGTCCGAGATCCTGGATCGGACGGTCCGTATAGCCGTGAGTCACGCCGATGACGGGAATTTTAGCCGCCTTTGCGGTTGCGATATCGGTGATGCTATCGCCGATCATAATCGCACGTTGCGCCGTCCCGCCCGCTGCTTTTACGGTGTTGAGCAGATGATCTGGCTCAGGTTTAGAGACCGCAAAGGTGTCGCGTCCAGCGATCGCTGCAAAGTGATCGGTCAACGCAAGTTCTGCTAAGAGCTTGCGAGCTAAGGCTTCGCTCTTGTTGGTACACATGGCGAGCGTGTGGCCAGCGGACTGTAGGCGGGTCAGTGCTGAAACGGCACCTGGGTAGGGTTGGCTATCGATAGCTATGTTAGCTTCGTAGTAGGTTAAGAACTCCTCCAGCAAACGATCAATCTGAGCTTCGGTCTGACGCACCTTGGCATCGGCAAGACCTTGCACAATCATGCGTCGTGCGCCAAAGCCAACCCAGTTTTTCAGCTTTTCCGCAGCAACAGGCGCTAGGTTAATCTGAGCCAGAACATGATTGGTTGCACGAACCAAATCCGGCGCCGTGTCGATTAACGTGCCATCGAGATCAAAGACGACGGTGAGGGGTGGATTGGTTGTGTTGGTCATAGATTGACGGTTTTGATAGAATGAATGGCTGCATGACGTGTTGAAATCAGCTCCACGGCTTTAGCACATCAGCTGCCATCACCAAGCACGTTTTCTCTTTTCCTACTTGCTTGTTGTATGTCTTCTTTCAATCTATCCCTGTTTAGAGGACTCTTGAACCAACGGACCGTGGGCCCTAAACAAGGCCTCGACACATTCGGCACGAGACATGCCCTAGACAACCCAACGCCGATGCGTGTGTCGTGCATGTCCTCACTTGTGGAACCCTAATGGATCGACGCTCCGACACTCTCATTCGCACGAACGCCTATATCGCCGGCTCATGGACGGGCGCCCCCGTTACGCCAGTGCTGGACAAAGCAACCGGGCAAGAAATTGCCAAGGTGCCCAATTTGGGCGTTGAAGAGACATGCGAAGCAATCAAAGCCGCGCATGCTGCACTTCCCGCATGGCGCCAGCGCACTGCCAAAGAGCGTTCGCAAATTCTACGCACCTGGTTTGATTTGATTTCTGCGCATTCCGAGGATTTGGCGCATTTGCTATCGCGTGAACAAGGCAAGCCTTTAGCAGAAGCGCGTGGTGAAATCGCTTATGGGGCAGGCTTCGTTGAATTTTTTGCTGAACAAGCCAAACGCATTTATGGCGAAACCATTCCGTCGCCTAAGTCCGACAGCCGCATCATTGTGATTAAGCAACCAATTGGTGTGGTCGCGGCCATCACGCCATGGAATTTTCCCAACGCCATGATCACGCGCAAGGTCACGCCGGCCTTAGCAGCCGGTTGCACCGTCGTTGTTAAGCCTGCAGAAGACACACCGCTGTCGGCACTGGCTTTGGCAGTGCTAGGCGAGCAGGCTGGGATTCCAGCGGGCGTTTTCAATATCATCACGACGGAAGATCCAGAGCCGGTTGGCAAAGAACTCTGCGCCAATCCGTTGGTCAAAATGATCACGTTCACGGGTTCAACGGAGGTTGGTAAGATTCTGCTTCGCCAAGCGGCGGGGACTGTTAAAAAGACAACGATGGAATTGGGCGGCAATGCACCGTTGATTGTTTTTGATGATGCCGACCTGGAACGCGCAGTTGCCGGCGCGATGGCGTCCAAGTTCCGCAATGCCGGGCAGACCTGTGTCAGTGCCAATCGTATTTATGTTCAGACAGGCGTTTATGATGCGTTTGCGAGTCGGCTAGCAGAAGAGATGGCCAAACTTAAGGTTGGCCGTGGCCTAGAAGAGGGTGTCAACGTAGGGCCGCTCATCAACGAAGCAGCCGTCACGAAAGTTGAAACCCACGTCGCAGACGCAGTGACCAAGGGTGCTGAAGTGGTGTGTGGCGGCAAGAGACACGCCAAAGGCGGCACATTCTTTCAACCAACATTGTTGAAGTCGGTTACGTCAGATATGCAGGTGGTGCGCGAGGAAACCTTTGGTCCAGTCGCCGCTTTGCTTCAATTCCAAGATGAAGACGACGTCATTGCAATGGCCAACGATACACCGTTTGGTTTGGCATCGTACTTCTATGCCCGGGATTTAGCGCGCGTCTGGCGCGTCTCTGAGGCGCTTCAGTTTGGAATTGTGGGAGTGAATGAGGGCATTATATCAAGCGAGCTCGCACCTTTTGGTGGTGTCAAGGAAAGCGGTTTGGGCCGCGAAGGCTCACATCATGGCATCGAAGAATTCGTTGAGATGAAGTATATCTATCTTGGCGGGCTATAGCGGGCTAAAGACAATACCTTTCAGATTTTAACTGGGGCAAGAAGAATGAGTGCAGACGCCTGGAAGCGCGCTGCGGCGGAAAAGGCGATGACCTTTGTTACGCCGGGCATGAAGCTTGGTCTTGGGACAGGCTCAACAGCGGCGCATTTTGTCGATCTTCTGGGAGGGCGGGTCGCAGACGGCCTCAACGTCGTGTGTGTGCCGACCTCGGACGCGACGCGCGAGCAGGCCGAAGGGCTTGGGATTCCGTTGACCACGCTTGATGATGTTCCGTTCTTAGATTTAACGGTCGATGGGGCCGATGAATTCGACAATCGCTTGCGGCTTATCAAAGGCGGTGGGGGTGCGTTGCTGCGTGAAAAGATTGTCGCGACTTCTTCAGAGCGCATGATTGTCATTGCTGATTTTTCAAAACGTGTGGAAACGCTGGGCTCGTTTCCGTTGCCTGTCGAAGTTTTGAAATTTGGATTGCGCGCCACGTTGCACCTGATTGAGGTGCTGAGTGCGGATGCGGGTTGTTCTGGTGAGATTGCCGTCCGCAAAACCAGTCGTGGCGAGCCTTTCATCACGGACAGCGGGCATCTGATTGTTGATTGTAGCTTTGGCAGAATTGATGACCCGGAGGCGCTCGATGAGGCCTTGAAGTTTGTGCCCGGTGTCGTGGAGCACGGTCTGTTTCTCGGTATTGCCGATCATGCGATTGTCTCTGGCCCCGAGGGTGTTGTTGTTCTTGATGCACAAGATCTTGAGATGGCCAATGCGGACGAAGACTGAATCAATCACTTGACTAAAGCAACTGAACAACGGGTAAGCCGTAAATAGAGAAGTAGGGGAGTTCGGACACGGCGATGACAAATTTTGACTACGACTTATTTGTCATCGGAGGTGGTTCCGGTGGTGTGCGTGCCGCACGCATTGCGGCAACGCACGGGGCCCGTGTTGGTAACGCGGAAGAATATAGGTTTGGCGGGACATGCGTTATCCGTGGCTGCGTTCCTAAGAAGCTCCTCGTTTATGCCAGTCGATTTTCTGATGATTTTGAAGACGCAGCAGGTTTTGGCTGGACGCTGTCGGACCCGAGCTTCGATTGGCCGACTTTGATCGGAGCAAAGAACAAAGAAATTGCCCGCCTCGAAGCAATCTATCAACGCAATCTTGAAGCAGCAGGCGTTGCAATTTTCGCTGAGCGGGCCGAGTTGCGTGATGCTCATACGATTGCGCTTAAATCGTCGGGACGCACGGTCTCTGCTGACAAGATATTGATTGCGACGGGTGGCGCGCCGACCATTGCCGGCGATGCCGACGGACTGGAGCATGTCATCACCTCAAATGAGGCCTTCGACTTAACTGAGCTGCCGAAGAGGGTGGTGATCGTTGGAGGTGGGTATATTGCCGTGGAGTTTGCTGGCATTTTCCACGGGCTCGGTGCGGAGACGACGCTTGTCTACCGCGGCGACAAAATTCTACGCGGATTTGATGAGGACCTGCGTGATGGCCTGATGGCGGCTCTCAAAGAACGTGGGATGAACGTTGTGACCGGTCGAAATATAACGAAGGTTTCATGCCAAGGATCCGTGCGTAGTGTTCTTCTTGACGATGGTCAGAAACTTGAAGCCGATCAGGTGATGTATGCAACCGGGCGCAAGCCAAACACCAAAGACTTGGGCTTGGAGGCTGCCGGAGTTGAGACCGGTGAAGCCGGTGAAATCCGTGTCAATGATGACCAACAAACCTCC
>JAHZKN010000188.1 GCA_022600335.1 Alphaproteobacteria bacterium | reverse complement strand
GTGTTGCCAAGTGGGCGCAACAAAATGCCTTGAGCCACGAAGTGTTGGTAGAGTTTGGGGCCCAGCTCCGCCAGATAACTGGACGTTGCAGTTTCAAATTCCATTGCCGTGATGGTTCCCAGTTGGCGCAGATTGGCAAGGCGCGGATGACCTTGCAATCCTGCTAGGCGCTCCTGCTGCATCAAGTGCAGGGTTTCAATGCGCTCCGCAACCGGTTCAGTGTCCCAGACCTCTAAGTTGGCAACAGCTGCCGCGCAGCAAATGGGGTTGGCAGTAAAGCTGGATGAGTGGAAGAAGGTCTTGCGGCGATCCGGTGAAACGTGCGCTTGAAAGATTGCATCCGTTGAGAGTGTCGCGGCAAGCGGTACGGAACCGCCGGTCAGGCCCTTTGCTAAACACAGAATATCAGGCACGATACCGGCCTGTTCGCACGCGAACCGTGTCCCTGTGCGCCCCCAGCCCGTCATCACCTCATCGGCAATGAACAATACGGAGTTTTTCTCGCAAACTCCCTTCAATGCGCGCAGCGTCTCAGCGCTGTAAAGTTTCATACCACCGGAACCCAGAATGAGCGGCTCAACCAACAGAGCTGCAACATCATCGGATGTACACGCCGCCTCAAATGCTGCAATCGTTTTGTGATCTTCACCGGGAGCTGGAAACGGCAGATGCGTGACATCAAATAGCAACGGCTCGTACGCGGCATTGAATATGCCACGCGCCCCAGCTGACATCGCACCGATGGTGTCTCCGTGATAGCCGTGTTCTAGACAGACAATGCGATGGCGCGGTCGATCCTGATTGTGCCAATACCCAAGCGCCATTTTGACGGCCACTTCAACAGCCGTCGAACCGGAATCCGAATAGAATACCCAATCGAGACCGTCGGGAGTGATGTCAACGAGGCGGGCTGAAAGTTGTTCTGCTGGAGCGTGCGTGAGACCAGCAAAGATCACCTGATCAAGTTGATCAGCGTGTGACTTGATTGCGTCAATGATTTTTGGATGGCGATGGCCATGTGTCGCCACCCACCACGACGAAATCCCGTCAAACAGCTTTGATCCATCGCGCAGTGTCAGCCACGCACCATCTGCCGACACCACTTCTGGCACTGTGGGTTGCAAGGCATGCTGGGTAAAGGGATGCCACACTCGCGATGAGGACGGCTTGCTCATGCAAAATCCTCGCGCTTGAAATAATCTGCAAAGGCTTGAGCGATTGCCGGTGGGGTGAGAGGACTTAAGAACGGTAGCCGTGCGAGCTGGCGCACCTTCCCCATTTCGCAAATAGTGTTCTGACTGTCGCTATTTTCTTTGCCCACAAACACCACGCCCTGAATGGGAATACTGCGCGCTTTGAGCGCTGCGATCGACAGCAAGCTATGATTGATGGTGCCGAGTGCGGTGCGGGCAACGAGTATGATTGGCAAACCCCAGTTCGCAAAGACATCAATCTGCAAGGCGGAGCGTGTAATCGGCACCATTAAGCCACCGGCACCTTCGACAATTAGAGGGTCTGAACCGTCGGGAATTTGTAGTCTTGCGACATCAATTTCTAACCCGTCTTGTTCGGCTGCAAAATGTGGTGAAGCCGGTACAGAGAGGCAATAGACCTCTGGCAAGATTTTATCTGCCGGCGCGCCTGAAAGCTCTGCGACGCGTTCCCGATCGGTGCCATCCGTAAAACCCGCTTGAATCGGTTTCCAGTAAGATGCGCCAAGACCGGCAACCAGAGTTGCGGCGACGACTGTTTTACCGACGCCAGTATCTGTACCGGTTACAATAAAACGGCTCATGGCGCATGCTCCTGCAGCGCTTGGCTGAGCGTCTCAACCATTTCTGTCACCTGACCTTGGTTGACATTCAACGTCAATGAAATGCGCAACCGACTAGTACCCTCTGGCACTGTCGGTGGACGCACTGCGCGCACATCAAAGCCGGCATCAATCATGGCGTTTGAAACTGCGATGGCGCGCGCCTCTTGCCCAACGATCACCGGTTGGATCTGCGTTGCTGTCGGTGTGATCTCCAGTCGATCCGACAGGGCCGCACGCACAGTGGCGATCAAAGTTTGTAAGTTTTCACGCGCACCATCGCTATCGGCGGAAATATTCAAGCTTGCACGGACAATTGCAGCCACCAACGGGGACGGGGCGGTTGCATAAATGAACGCGCGTGCGCGGTTGACCAGAAAATCACGGTAGAGTTCGGGGGCGACAACAAGTGCGCCCATTGTTCCCAGCGCCTTGCCACAGGTGTGAACAGTAATAACGTTATCTTGGCCTTCGAGGTCTGCCGCCAATCCGCGGCCCTTGGGACCATAAACGCCGGTTGCATGCGCCTCATCAATGATCAGCAGCGCGTCATGGCGTTTGGCGATGTCGTGCAAATCAGAAAGGGGCGCCAAATCCCCGTCCATGGAAAAGACACTCTCAACCACAAGCCACGGCTGTCCTGTTCCCCCACGCCGACGCCACGACGTGATTGCGTCTGAAAACGCGTTTGCATCATTGTGCGCCACTGTTATGGACGCGGCTTTGCTGGCCGCCATGCCATCCAACATGCTGGCGTGCGCTAACTCATCAGCAACAATCAGATCGCCACGCGCCGGTAACGTTGCAAGCAGCGTGTGGTTGGCTGTAAAGCCACCGGCAAAAAACAAACTGGTTTCCCCGCCAAAGAAGACGGCGGCTTCATGTTCAAGGGCTTCGTGTTCAGGGTCGTTGCCGCGCAGTAAACGCGAGCCCGTGGCACCGACAGCAACACCGCGCGCCAATGCAGCTTCAGCGGCATTGCGCAGCGCATCTGATGCGGCAAGGCCCAAATAGTCATTAGAAGAAAAATCGAGACCAGTGCGCGGCGCGAGCGTGCGCAGACGCCCACGGCGATCCAACGCCTTTAGGGCCCGCTGCTGGCTCTCGGGCATGAGGTGTCCTGCGGCTCCTGTTCTCCACCGTGATCCTCAAGGCGCATCGCAGTGATGCCAAGCTTGGCAAACAATTGTGCGTCCGTTGACTCTTCTGGATTGTCAGCGGTCAGCAAAGTATCGCCAACGAATATTGAGTTTGCACCAGCGAAGAAGCACAAGGCCTGCGTCTCCTCTGACATCTCTGTGCGTCCGGCCGACAATCGCACGAACGACTTGGGCATCATAATGCGCGCAAGCGCAATGGTTCGGATGAAGTCAATCGGATCAATTTTTTCAGCATCCGCAAGCGGTGTGCCGGGAATGGCGATCAGCATATTGATCGGTACGCTTTCAGGATGCTGTTCGAGATTGGCAAGAGTCACCAACATATCAACCCGGTCGCTGGCATCTTCGCCCATGCCGAGAATGCCGCCGGAGCACACTTTGATACCGGCGTCGCGCACCCGCGCTAAGGTATCGAGGCGGTCTTGAAAGGTGCGCGTTTTGATGACTTCAGAATAGTAGCGCTCCGACGTGTCTATGTTGTGGTTGTAGTAATCGAGACCAGCCTCTTTGAG
>JAHZKN010000187.1 GCA_022600335.1 Alphaproteobacteria bacterium | reverse complement strand
CCACCAAATCCTATCGTTTCAAATCTCTTGCGCATCAGCCTGTTTCGTTCATCTCAGAACACGGCAGCAGCACAGTCCTATCGCTGTAACCGCCGCTGTGAAAAATGTTATCCCCGCCGCGCACCGATGTCCTAAACTCACGCGCATCCCACCCGCCGGGGACGCATGTCTAGACCGTCTGGATGGCGTGGGTTTGAACGGCGCACCATGAGCACGACCTATACTGTGCGAAACGCCGTGAGTGGACGCAACTAATCGGTGGGCTGGTACGTAACGGTCACTGGGCCATGCGAGGCAAGCCGGAGCACCCGTAATACACGCTGACATGGCGGCGGGCCGGTGGACAGTAATATGTTGCAAACCTGCGGGGCGGTGAACGCCGCTTTAAACTAAATAGAGACGCGGCGCTGACCGCCCCGTCCCGGACCTGCCGGGAGACATCGTTCTCAAACCTTCGGGCGTGCACAGCCGCCGCGGAGCCAATCGTGATGTGATGGCCTGCTACGTAGCGCTTGGCGCGCTTTCAACAATCTTTTTCAAGTTTGCGAGGCCTTCTTGGTATTTGTCTCCGATCATTTTTTCGGGATTAAGCATCATCAAGGTGCACATCGCACGGGCAAAAAATCCATGACTGGTCGACATCGACCAGGTGACGTTTGTATTCTGGCCTTTGGGCTCGAGCTTGAAAGTTACGTCAGCAATGCCCGCCATCGGTTCGATGAACTCCAACCACATTTTGACATCGGTTGGTGGCGAAGATTCAGTAATCGACATGGTGCCTTCACCAACTTCGTGATTACCTTTCCATTTGGCCGTCGCGCCTACACCTTCATCAGCCCCTTCAAAGGTGATTGTCGAATTTGGGTCCAACTTGGCCCACGGCGACCAAGCATCAAATTTTTTGAGGCTGTTGATGTGTGGGAAAATCGCTTCAGGTGGTGCTGCCATTTCAGCCGACCGCGCCACGGTAAATGCGGCTGGCTGCAAAGCAACATAGCCACAAAAGGCAACAACAATTGCCGCCAAAACAATCAGCAGTTTCTTGATCATGACATCACCTCAGGTTGGCAAATGCGCACCTTGCGCGACCAATCGTACGCGGTAGCTGGAATTTATCAAAACCTAGCCTATAAAGACGCCTTCAAACCATCGGCCAGGGCATCCACCTTATGCTGAAATTTCTGCGAAAGGAACTGATTGCCCTCTTTGGTGAGATCGGGGCAACGCTGACGGTCCTTGGACAACTGGCAAGCGAAATACCGATGCCAGATTGGCTCAGGGAATTTCTATTGTTTTGGCGTCAGTTTTTGACCGCCATATGGCAGCCCCTATTTGCCAACTTTGATTGGGTGCAGCATCCACAGCTCATTGCCGCACTTTCCCTTGCTGTCTTTATGTGCGTGCTTGGCATCGGTGCGCGCATCGCAAAAGGCGCTTCACGACGTCCGCTGGCACCACTTGAAGCGCGTTTTTTGGAAGATATGTCCATTTTCAGCCTGCTGGTTTATGCCGGCCTCGTCTACGCATTCTTGATCGGCTCCGGCCCTGATCCCGCAGCAGAACCGCCGATCACAATGTTCGGCAGTGAAATTGCGGGGCGCTATACATTTGCACTCCTGGTGACAGCCGGGTATGCGCTTGGCGATTTCTTTGGTCACAAATCCTTTCACCGCCGCCTTATGCGATTGGCGGTCGTGGTAATCGCCGTCGTTGCTGGCCTGACCTTTGCCATGCAGCCAACAGCCGCCTAAATGCAGCTGATATGGCCTGCTATAAAATTTTTGTTGTGTGCTGCGACGGATTTCGGAGTACTGGGCCGTTTCCTCTGTGACTGGTGACAAACAGTGCGATTTGGCGGGCCTACTCGCCGCGCACGGCCTTGCAAACCTGACGGCCTGATGTCGTCACAAGAGCAGGCACCAGCCCATTCAAAACAGGAGGCATTCTCAATCATGACACGCAAAAGCAAATGGCTGGTCGGTGGCTTAGCCGTCGCAGCGCTCGGTGCAGCAGCAGTTGGTGCCGTAGCTCGACATGATGGGCACGGGTGGCGTCATCACGGCGGCCATCACAGTTGGGGCCATCACCGCCGAGGCAAGGGTATGATGAAGCGCCCAATGCGTATGGTCTGCGGACGCAGGGCAGCTGAACGCATTGACCACATGTTGGTTCGTATCAAACACAAGGCTGACATTACCGACGCTCAAACACCACTTTACGAAGAATTTGCAGACACCGTCCGTGCTGCCGCAACCAAGGCTCGGGAATCCTGCCCACCAAAACCAGCCTGGAAAACCCAGGATCAAAAAGCAGATGACGATGACTCACGTGAGGCCAAGCCACGCTTGCGCCGCTCGCCAATTGAACGCCTTGAGAATATGGAAAAAATGTTGGTCGCGGGTTTAGAGGCTATCCGCACTGTCCGTCCAAGTGCTGAAAAGCTCTATGCGAGCCTCAGCGAAGAGCAACAGACAAAGTTGCGCAAAATGCGCGGCAAGCGCGGTTGGTGGAAATACAGAAAGTGGCGTCGGCACCGCGACCGCGATGAAGATCATGATCGATCGGACGACCGTGAAAGAAAAACCGACGAAACGCGCTAGCCATTAAGTCAAGGCAGAAGATTCCTAAACAGGCGGAGAGCCCTCTCTCCGCCTGTAATTTTTTGCTCATAGCGACAAACAACAAAGCCGACGGCCCTATAGCAGCACCGCCGGCTCAAATCTTTCCCCTACTGTTGCAGGTGCGTTAAAATCCGCGCAACACGTTACCAGCCCAAAGAATGGCATAGGCGGCCAACAAGACTTCAAACAAGTTGCCTGAAACCAACGCGCCAATCTCAGGGATCGCAATACCAAGGTATTTGACCGCAATGGTTGCCAACACGAGTAGTGTCGACACGAACCAAGTGACAATCTTAGGTGCTGATAGAAACATCGTGCTCTCCTTAATGTCTGTGCACACAACGGCGGACCCGTGCGCCACGCCTGGTGTGAGCAATAGCGAGGGATTGATTCGTCGCCACCCTTTGACGCCAGTTTTCAACCGCCAAGTTCTCCGGTTGCGCAAAGAGCCCTGAAAACTCGCGGTTGAAACTGTTATACATCATAAACGCGAAAGCCCCGGTCAGATGGCCGGGGCTCTGCGATACTTCAATGACAGGATCTTTTGTGGTGCCTAGTAGCAGGTCTGACGCAATGTCCAGCCCTTTACCTTGCACTTTTCTGTGCCGCCGCTGGTGATGGCGCAAACGCGATTTGGAATGCGAATGTAGTCACAATAGTAATCGCCTTGGCGACCTGAGAAACCGTGGAGTGGCTCATTAACTTGATAGTCCTGTGTCAAGCGTTGCTTGGAACCCTTGGCTTCTGCCTCAGAGGCTGTCAGCGCCGGGATCAACAGAACAGAAAACATGGCAAGGGCCAGTGAAATTGTCTTGAGCAGTGTATGTGTCATCAAATTCTCCATCGCAGGGTGGCCGCACGGGGCCAGCTCGTAAGATGGATCAAGCGTAGTCATTTTTTCTGCGCAGCGCTGTCTCCGAGGGTACACCCAGGGTTGTACAAAAATTTGCAATTGATTAACCCTGTGCAGGTTCTTGCACCGTGAAACAACAACCGCCAATGAGACGAGCGTTCATCAGCAACCAACAAGAGAGCAGCAGACCATGGCGCCAACCGACCAATTAAAACTAGGCATGGTGGGTACCGTTACCGTTCAGGTCACACCAGAAAGAGGCGCGCCACATGTTGGCAGTGGCAGCGTCGAAGTGTTTGCGACTCCGATGCTGGTTGCGGTGATGGAAGCCGCTGCCGTTGCCTGTGTTGACCAACATCTTCCGGAAACGTTCACCAGTCTCGGCACCAACATCGACGTCCAGCATACGGCGGCCACACCTATTGGCATGACGGCCACTGCGGTCGCTGAACTCATCGAAGTTGCAGGCCGTAAGCTGACTTTCAAAATTGCAGCCCACGACGATTGCGAACCGATTGGCAGCAGCACCCACACGCGCATGGTTGTGGACCGGAAGCGATTTGATGAAAAGCTCAAAGCCAAGGCCGCGCGGTAATACTCCTTGCGCTGAATCTCGCGCCATCTGGCGCTAACCAGTCAGTACCGCACGCCCCTATCCACACGCCAGCACAGCGCACTGAACAATTTTTGGAGCACCCACTACCTCTTCTGCATCGATTAGGTATAACCTTGCACCAACAGAGACATAGTTTGGGGAGGATATCAGGGATGCGGACGAATTTGGTGGCGCTTTTGAGTGTCTGTGTCGGCCTCACGTTCACAGCCGAAACATTGCACGCAGAAAAGAAGGCGCAAGCGCCGGCACCAGCTGCCACAAAGAAATGCGCAAATGAAAATGCACTTGGCGTTTCGCGCACTGTGCAGATCGATACCACCGGCGGGCCCGGATTTGGGTTTGAGCACTACAAAGTACACGATTTTTTAGCCGACAAAGAAGTGATCCTAACCTTTGATGATGGCCCCCAGGTGCGGACCACCAAAGCCGTTTTGGATGCACTAGATGCGCATTGCACAAAGGCGACGTTTTTCTCCATTGGCGTGATGGCGCTTGGCTTGCCGCAAATCATTCGCGACGTTGCCAAACGTGGTCATACAGTCGGCACCCATACCTGGTCGCACAAAAATCTGCGAAAGAAGAAGAAAGGGGAAGCTGCTGTTGAGGAAATTGAGAAGGGTATAAGTGCTGTTTCGCGTGCGCTCGGCAAACCAACGGCGTCGTTTTTCCGCTATCCGTTTTTGCAAGACTCTAAAGACACCTTGGGTCACCTTTCGAAGCGCAACCTCGGTGTCTTTTCAACCGACATCGATTCTCGCGACTACCTGCTGCAAAAGCCAGCGCGGCTAGTGAAGAGCATCATGGCAAAGCTCAATGAACGCGGTAAGGGCATCCTGCTTATGCACGACATCAAAAAAGGCACCGCTAAGGCCATGCCGCAGCTCCTCGATGCACTTAAGGCCGGTGGCTATAAGATCGTGCACATGACAGCGAAAGCAACTGCAAAACCACTGCTCAAGTACACAAAGATGATTGAAAAACATGTCAAAGGTATTCCGACAGCAGGCAACGAACGGCCAACCTCAAGCATTGTCACAACGGTGCCAACTGCACCTTAGAGCCGGTGCGTTCAAAAAAAGGTATTCTTAGAACAACAAAAAACCGGCACTGCGAGATAATGCGGTGCCGGTTTTGTTTTCTTAGGTCGCTGACGGGCCCGCTCTAGTATGCCCGATAGGTTCGGCGCACCCGGCGTGGGCGATAGCCATACGCACCGGGAGGTGGCCGACGATAGCTATAGGCATACCCTGGCGGCAGTTGCCGGTAACGGCGTGCATAGCGACGTTTTTTGTAGCGCTTTCGAGCAATCCGTGGCGCTGATTGAATGGCGCGCCCGGTAATAGAAATCTTGGTTGAGGCTTTGCCATGCTTGCTCACCAAGCGATAAACCGTCTTGGCATTGCGCGGCGACAATCGAATGCAGCCGTGCGAAGCCGGGCGACCGAGGCGTCTAGTCGCGTAGGTGGCATGAATGGCATAGCCGCGATGGAAGAATATGGAATGCGGCATCGGTGCCCAATCGTACTTCCTGGAATGCCACATACGTGCCATCCACTGCGGACGATAAGTACCGGTCGGCGTGGCATAGCCACTTCGGCCAGATGAAATCTTGAACGTGTACTTCACGTTGCCATTTTCGGTCACTGTCAATCGCTGCTTGGTCAGATTGATTGCTAATTTCAATGTCACTGGCGGCGGCGGTGGCGGTGCTGGCTCAGCAGCAGCCAACTCTTGCGCGGGCGCGACTTTGGCTGGCACGTCATAAACAATAGGCCAATCGATTGCCTCGGCTGCAGCCTGTCCGATACCCAACAAGGTTACCGCTACAGCAGCAAGGTAGACAGATACTCTCATAAATACGTCCTCTAACTACGCTACGCTTGGCGACAGTCACGATCGGACCATTGCGCCTCGAACACTAACTGTCGGAACGCGACAGCCTTTCAATTGTGCCTCACTGTTCGTAACCGTAGTCACAGGCCGCGCCTCATTGTTTCTTTGTTGGGCGCGATTCTTGATTTTAGTTGGTAATGACAATTCGCGTGCGCGCGCGATGTGCACGCACAAGAGAGAATAATCGTGCCGCATTTCTCGGATGCAGTCGTATGCAACCATGCGAAGCGCGACGTCCTAAGGCTCTGGTCTGATAGGATCCGTGAATGGCATAGCCACCGCGAAAGAAAATGGAATAGGGCATCGGCGAGCCGTGATACTTACTGGAATAGTGGCGCCGCGCTAGCCGCTTGGGACTGTAGTTGCCTGTTGGTGTGTTGTAGCCGCGACGACCCGTTGATACCCGCCATGTGTGGCGCAGATATCCACCGACGTAAACACGCATTGTTTGCGAACTTTTGTCGACATGTACACGCACACCAGCTTCAGCGCGCTCAGGCGTCAATGCCAAGCCAAACGCCAATACAAATATTGTGAGAATTGCCCCACGCATCGTCCCATCCCCTTTACGCACTACTAAACACACAACACCCAGCGGACGAATTCGCAATGTTGTACGGGCTTACAACAAACTCTTAATGAAGTGTTTGTCGGCATTTTTGGATGCACGCCAACTCGAATTCGCGATCATAGCCGCGGATCGTTAATGATAAGCTGCTGGATCAGCCTCAATCTAGGGTTTCCGGGGCACACATCGAACTTTTCTGATGCGGCTAGCCAGCTAGCCTCGCCACTAATTGAACAGCAGATCAAATAGGGACTTTGGCTTTTTGCGTCGACGCTGCACTTTACGCGGAGGGGGTGCGGGACCGCCTGCCCAAGGAGACCATGGCCGACCGTCTGGCCCAATATAGGTGCGACCACGTCTGGAATTTGATATCCGCTCTCGGCCTTTTCTTAAATCAAAAACATCAGTTGCACCGTCCAAATTCGCAACAGTCAGCTTGCCATTGCCCCAAGTCCACGTGGACCGTTCACTTCCACGTTTATCAAGTTCAATCGCCACAACTTGATTGTAGAAAAGATCAACAATCGCGGCATGGATAATGCGCTCCTTCTTTTCGCCACGCTTGATCACACCACTTTCATAGCGCAGCACACCAATGCCCTTGAAGGGTTCATCGCGCACCTGCCATGAGACAATTTTGGGGTTCCCTGCACTCCACCGTTCAAGCGGCACCGTGATGCGTGGATAGAACGCGTTGCGGGCCAAAAAGCGATTGTTTTGCACCAACACCTGCCAGCCATCGACGATGTCTCGGCTCACTGGGCGCTCTGGTTCAGCACCAAGCCCGAACCGCTGCAATGCGACAATCGCTTCCCGCATGCCAGGTTTGAGTCGTAGAGCCTTACGCAAATCTGCGATGGCTTGATCAGCATTGCCCAAGGCTTCTTCAATTTCCGCCTTTGCCCAGAAGACTTCTGCGCGATCACTGCTGAGCTCAAGAGCATTTTCGACATCGCGGCGACCAATTTCAGCTTGACCGGTTTGCTTATAGGCGTACGCCCGATAGGCAAACGCAACACTGGAGCGTGGATTGAGCTGAAGCGCCTGATTGAGGTCTTGGAATGCTTGCTCATTGACCCCGGCCATCGAATGCGCCAGCCCGCGCACTTCGTAGGCCTCGGCTAGCTGTGGATTAAGCTCCAATGCACGCGAGAAGTCCTTCAATGCAGCGCCAACATCCTGTGTTGCCAAATACGCTTTACCGCGGATCAGATAAATCGCTGGGTTGTTGACATCAAAGGCAATGGCCCGCGACAGATCTTCAATCGCACCGTCATAATCTTCCAATTGCATCAAGGCTTCGGCACGATCTCGATACCCAACAGCAAAGCGTGCATCTGCTGTAATTGAGCGGGAAAAATCACGCATGGCAGCATGAGGACGACCAAGACTGAGATAGGAGCGCCCGCGACCACTCAGTGGTGCCGGATTGTTGGGCGCTAATTTCACGGCACGGGTGTAATCGCTGACCGCTTTCGGCCATTCCCCCTGACGCGCAAACGCACCGGCCCGGTTGTTATAGGCCGCGGCATAGCCGGGCGCCAACACCAAGGCGCGATTGAAATCTTTGACAGCTTCTTTGAGTAGACCCAATGACAACAGAAGATTGCCGCGATTGTTGTAAATTGCAGCATACTCAGGCAGCAACTTGACGGCTGCATTGAAGTCATCAATCGCTTGCTTTGACTGTCCAAGGCGCATGAAGGCAACACCGCGATCATTTAACAGCGCCGCGCGACGATCATTGGTCAGCGCGGTGTCGTTGAGCGCAGCCGTGAATTGCGCTACTGCATTTTTCGTGTCGCCCTTGTGGAGGGCCAAGGCCCCTTGGTCTCCTGGTGACGCTGGCGTTTGACGTGCCAAGCTTTCGCTGGCGCATAAACAGAATATCAAGCCGAGCATAACAAGCCCAGCGCCCAGCGTGGAGGCGCGCACTGAGCAGAGTGTGATGCTAGTGCTGATCAGTCCGTAGCGGTTATGGCGCCCAACAACCAAGTTTTTTGTCTCCGTGAACCCGTTTTCATGACCGTTCGGGGAAACACAGCATCTGCCCATTCGATCTTTTTATATGCTGAATCTCTAGCAGAACATTATGGCGACAGCGGCATTGGGGCAATGGGCAGTGCCCTCGTTCCAGCATAATGCCTTGGAATGAAGCGTTTTCACCAAAACCTGCACATCGCGCACTGCCGGCCCGAATTCAGCTAAGTATCAAAATTTGTTGCTTGCTCCAAGCCGCGCCATCAACGGTGCCAAATGTGCTAAGACGCGTGGCGCACGCCTTTTGCTTTTGCACAAAACCTTGGAGGGGGACACCGTGGCAAGCCTTATTGCACGCGCAGTAAAAGCTGCAGCGCGAACACGCTGGTCTCTCCTCACAACAACTGCTGATATCACAGCTCGCCCGTCGACCTTCGCAGACGGTCTTGCACAAACGCAATCGAGAACTCGTGCCTCGGCTTTGCGCTTCTTTCTTCAAGCGGTTGGACTTGTATTGGCCATTGAAACGATCTTTTCACTGGTTTTTGACACAGCATT
>JAHZKN010000186.1 GCA_022600335.1 Alphaproteobacteria bacterium | reverse complement strand
TAAGTTTGTCAGCTTCTCGGCAAGAGCGGATCCCTGATCGGTTGTGAACAGCTGACGTTCGCGACGGTCCTGGGGGCCAGTTTTTTGAATGATGAATCCAGTATCGATCAGTTGCTTGAGAACGCGCGCCAAACTTTGTTTGGTGATTTTTAGGATGTCGAGGAGCCGGGCAACGCGTAGGCCAGGGTTGCGATAAACGAAATGCAGAACACGGTGATGTGCACGCCCAAAGCCATATTCCTCCAACACAGCATCTGGGTCACCGGTAAAATCGCGGTACGCAAAAAACAACAGTTCAACGCATGCCACTAAGGCTTCATGGTCCTCGTTGGACGCCTTAGAGACGTTTGGGTTGGTGGGGTATTTCAATACGTCAGCCATGTTGACATATTTGTATGCGATTGATACTCGTGGCAAGTCATTTTATGCGACGCGTCGATTGTGACTGGAGACGCTTGTCTCGCTTCTACGCCCACGGGTGCCAGGTGCCCAAGATTGGCGCCAGAATTCTGGTGCCTCAGAAGAGCCGAGTTGCTGAAGGCCAATAAGCCGACAGCGAATAGCGACCCCGCTCCACGGCTGATGCCTTGATAAGGATAGAAGATATGGCCGATCTCGTGCCCTATCATGATCGTGATGGCTTCATCTGGTTCAATGGTCGCCTTTCGCCCTGGCGCGAGGCCAACCTTCACGTATTGTCACATGCATTGCACTATGGCAGCGCTGTTTTTGAAGGTGAGCGCGCCTATGGTGGTGAAATCTACAAACTCAACGAGCACACTGAGCGGTTATTTGAGAGTGCGCGTGTTTTGGAGTTTGAGGTTCCCTATACCGTTGAAAAAATCAATACGGCGTGTCGAGAAGTTGTAACTGCCAACAACTTGGTAGATTGCTATGTGCGGCCAATTGCGTGGCGCGGTAGCGAACAGATGGGCGTTGCAGCTCAACATACAAAAGTCCATGTCGCGGTTGCCGCCTGGGACTGGGGCTCTTACTTCCCAATGGAAGAGCGGCTCAAGGGCATTCGCATCTGTTCGGCCAAATATCGTCGGCCAGATCCTGCAACAGCGCCGTCAAAAGCCAAGGCGGCCGGACTCTATATGATCTGCACTATTGAAAAACACCGTGCAGAGCGACTGGGCTTTGCCGATGCGCTGATGCTCGACTACCGTGGCTACGTTGCAGAGTGCACCGGCGCAAATGTCTTTTTGATCAAAGACGGTGTCATTCACACACCCACCCCTGATTGCTTTTTGGATGGCATCACGCGCCGCACGGTGATTGGACTTGCAGAAAAACGCGGCTACGAGGTGATCACGCGGGTCATCAAGCCGGACGAACTCGCAAGCTTCTCAGAGTGCTTCATTACCGGAACAGCAGCGGAAGTCACACCGGTGTCGGCTATTGATGACATAGAGTATAAACCTGGCACGATTTGCGAAACGCTGTTGGCCGATTACATGGCCGAGGTGCAGCCAAATAAAACGGAAGTTGCAGCCGAATAGCACGAGAGCCTAGTCGCCGGTAGTTTTTTGGCGCAGGGCTGTATCCTGCACCACAGCGATCGCAGTAAGGATGTGATCGCAATTGATTTGCCAAACCTGAAGCCGTCATTGAAACTCACGGAATGCTGCTCAATTTTTCAGCGTGGAGGTGGCATCATGTGGACCCAACCGACCGTATTCTTGATTTGCGTTGCTGGTTTCCTGGCAGTTGGTGCGACGGATACACGAGCCCAGGTCTTTACAGGTTCCGATGCACAGCGCCGCTGCCATACGCTGCTGACCTGTAACTTTAAGAGAGGTGGCGCATATCGCGGTTGCCTCTCATCCTACAGTTGCCGAAGTTGCCGTGTGGTTCGCGCGCGTTGCCGCATTGCAGGCAAGCGTGGTCACTGCCGTCGCTTGCGGTGTGGGTGGGAAGGCAGTTGATGTGTCTAACCGCTGGTTGTAGAATTGACACTCAAGGCTCGAAAGATCACAGCCAGGAAGGCGGCGATGAACAACGCAATGCCGCCCAGTGCTGCAAGCGATAAAGCGATGCCGAAGCTGGCGCAAACCAACGACGCGATGACGGTCCAGAAGATGGCAGGTACAATGGTAACCAATGCCATGCCAATCATGCGATCGAAAGCAACATGATGCATTGCAGTCGTTGACGTGATCGGTGCGGCGTGGGCCATGTGGGCATCCTCAATGCGTTGCAAAAAAAATGCGATGCTGCGGGGGGGTATGCGCCGTGAATCTAAGAATCGTACCAAAGAGACACTAAAATAGAACCCAAACTGTGTCGCAACTCAATCGAAGTTATCCTCCGGTCCTAATAAACTCTTGCAAGCGTCCCGATTCGAAACAAATGTCTGGGTTTAACGGGTGAATCTGTGTTGATCGGGCGGCATGCCTTTGTGCTCTTGATGTAGACCTTTCAAAGCCAATTGAGGCCGTTGCCTGTCCATGACTGAAACCATTGAACCAAAGGACGTCGTGATCATCGGTGGTGGTCACAATGGGTTGGTGTGTGCAGCCTACCTTGCGCGGGCTGGGCGTTCGGTGACAGTTGTCGAGAAAAACGCGTCTGTTGGCGGCGCGGCTGTCACCGAAACTTTTCATCCTGGTTTTCGCAATTCTGTGGCCTCCTATACGGTTAGTTTGCTTAACCCCAAGATTATCCGGGAGCTGGAGCTTGCGCGGCACGGCCTGAAAATTATCGAACGCCCGGCGGCAAACTTTTGGCCAGTTGATGAAGGCCGCGCGCTGTTGCTGCCGTACGGCCTTGCTGCTCGACAAGCGGCGATTGCAGAATTCTCAAAAGCAGATGCTGAACGTTTACCGGACTTTGAAGCGACGTTAGAGCGCGCATGTGACGTAATCCGCGATTTGCTTCTAGAAACACCCCCCAATACCGGCGATGGGTTATATACATTGCTCAAAAGCGTTGGTATGGCGCGCAAGGTGGCGCGCTTGCCGCTCGCAGATAAGCGACTAATCACGGATTTGTTCACCAAAAGTGCGACTGAATTCCTCGATCCGTGGTTTGAATCCGATGTGGTCAAGGCTGCGTTTGCATTTGATGGCATTGTTGGCGCCTTTGCAGCCCCGTCTTCACCAGGTACCGCGTATGTCCTGCTGCACCATTGCTTTGGCGAGGTGAATGGCAAGACAGGCGTGTGGGGGCATGCGCGCGGAGGTATGGGGGCGATTAGCGATGCCATCGCTGCATCGGCGTTGGAATCTGGTGTTGAGATCCGCACCAGTGCGCCGGTTGAGCAAGTGACTGTCGAAGCGGGTCGAGCCGTTGGCGTGCGTTTGACAAGTGGTGAAGACATTGCAGCGCGCTCCGTTGCCGCCAATGTCGCGCCCAAACTGTTGTTTCGCGACCTCGTGCCTGTTGGAGCTGTTTCTGAAGATCTTACACGTCGGTTCTTATCCATACGATCGGGTTCAGGCACGTTTCGGATGAATGTGGCTTTGTCGGAATTGCCCAATTTTCGGTCCCGTCCCGGCACAAAAGCAGATGTGCACCATGGATCAGGAATCATCATTGGGGCATCTCTGGGCTATCTTGAAAAGGCGTACCTCGATGCCCGCCAAAATGGATGGTCTGCCAAACCAATCATTGAAATGGTGATACCCTCAACGCTCGATCCCTCTCTTGCACCTGAGGGAAAGCATGTCGCGAGCCTGTTTGTGCAACATGTTGCGCCAAAGCTGCCAGCACCAAGGTCTTGGCAGGATCAAACGGAAAAAGAAGAGTTTGCAGATCTTGTCATCGATACCATTACCGCTCATGCAGCAAATTTCCGATCCAGCATCATCGCCCGCCAAGTCTTGTCTCCGCTTGATCTTGAACATCGCTTCGGTCTTGTCGATGGCGATATTTTCCACGGCCAATTGTCATTGGATCAACTATTCTCTTTGCGCCCGGTGATGGGCTTTGCGAACTATCGCCTGCCGCTTGCGGGACTTTATTTATGTGGTTCGGGTGCGCATCCTGGTGGTGGTGTCACGGGAGTCCCAGGCCACAATGCTGCGCGTGAGATTCTTCGCGATCTTCGTCGATCTAAAGTCTGGGCAGGGTGAGGGGGAAATATGTACATCACACCCGACCTGGTTCTGGATGAACGCGATATTGAAGAAAAGTTTGTGCGCTCTTCTGGTCCAGGGGGCCAAAACGTCAACAAAGTTTCGACCGCAGTGGAACTGCGCTTTGATGCTGAGCACTGCGCAGCGCTTTCACCTGCAGCACGCACGCGTCTGCTGCAGTTAGCTGGCCGTCGTGCCAACCAAGAGGGCGTCGTTGTTATTCGCGCCGAACGGTTTCGCAGCCAAGATCGCAACCGACAAGACGCACGGCGAAGGCTTGCTGACCTCATTATTCGTGCGCATCAAAGGCCGAAGCGACGCGTTGCGACCAAACCGTCTCGGGCGGCAAAAGCACGTCGACTGGATGCAAAAACGCGCCGTAGCCACACCAAGCGGTTGCGAAGTGCAAAACCAGATCTGGATTAAGCGCTGCTGTGCACCTTAATAATCAGCACAACCTGAATTGAGAAAGCAAAAACCCGGATGCCAAAATTTGCAGCCAACCTATCGATGATGTTTACCGAGCATGCCTTTTTGGATCGCTTTGATCAGGCAGCAAAGCATGGCTTTAAGGCAGTCGAGTTTCTCTTCCCATATGATTTTGAAGTGATGGTCATCAAGGAGCGTTTAACGCGCAATAACCTTGAACTGGTGTTGTTCAATATTTCTCCAGGGGATTGGGATGGTGGCGCGCGTGGGCTTGCAGCGGTCAAGGGAGAAGAAGCGGCGTTTCAAACGGCAACGCTGCAAGCGCTCGACTATGCAATGGCGCTCGACTGTCCGCGTCTGCATGCCATGGCGGGACTCAACACCTTTGGTACGGCGCGCGATATTTATCTTGCCAATTTGAAGTATGCCTGCGCAGTTGCAGCCCCGCACGGCATTGAGATTTTGATTGAGCCAATCAATTCAGAAGATATGCCGGGTTATTTTCTGACCCACACTTCAGATGCAAAGGCAATCATTGAAACTGTAGGCGCACCAAACATTGGTTTACAATTTGACCTCTATCACCGCCACAAGATGGAGGGAGATGTGGGTGCTGCCATTGCATCTTATTCGGCAATCACGCGACATTACCAATGCGCTGCCCCGCGCGACCGTGGCGAGCCTGACAGGCAGGACCTTGATTACCAGGCAGTATTCGAGCAGATCGAGGGCAGCGGCTTTTCTGGCTGGATTGGATGTGAATATCGCCCACGGGCGCGAACCGAGGACGGCTTGGCGTGGCGCTCGGAGTTGCTGGTCTGATAGCCCCGTGTCTCACGGTCACAGTTGCCGCGCGCTTGCCCACATTAAGCATAGCATTGGCTGGCGAAACTAACTTTGGCTTTGATAACGGCTTGGACGACGAGCCAATTGCAGTACCGTGCATCTGTAATGAGTCCAGCAATTGCATATCCTCCTATCATTCCCCCGAAAGGGCGATTGTTTGACGTCGGCTTGATTGCAGTGCTGGTACTGTTTTTGGCGGTGTCACCGCTGATGCTGGACATGTTTGGTTGGCACTATGGCGCGCCGGGCGGCAGTGCCCTTGAGAAAATTCATCCTGCGACCTGGATGCTGTTTGCCGTTTTGTTTTTATCGGCAAGTGCGCGCGGCAACCCGTTGTCGACCGTTATTGATGCTGCGCATCGCTATCCGGGCGTGTTTATTTATGTGACAGCAGTACTAGTGCTCATCGCACAGGCAATCCTCATTCTGCACCAGCCATTTACGGTGTACATTGATACGTTCCTCGCTCCGGCAGCCGTGTTTCTGCTCCTGCATCGCCTGCCAGAGCACCGCGGGCGGCGCTTGGCATTGCTGATCCATGCGTTGTTTTTTATCAACGCCGTGATCGGCATTGCTGAATTTGTATTTGGCTTTCGCGTCACGCCATTTGTCATTGAAGGTGTTGAGTTTGGCACCGAATGGCGCTCTTCAGCGCTGTTTGGGCATCCACTCTCGAATGCGCTGATGATGGGCTGCTATGTGTTGTCGCTTGCATTGGGGGCAGGGCGCGAAATGCCACTCGTTGTGCGCCTTTGTGTGTTTGCGGTTGCAGCCCTGAGCATGGCGGTCTTCGGTGGTCGCGCAGCGACGGTCGTGCTGATTGTGTTGATTGCGCTGTTAGCCTTGAAAAAGTTGTTTTCCATCCTGGCTGGCAAATCGTTTGATTTACGTAGCGTCTGGTTTGTCCTGTTGTGCTTGCCTGTTGTGTTGGCGGGTTTTGCGGTGATCTACGACGTCGGATTTTTTGATCGATTCCTGGGCCGCATCTTTGATGATGCCGGCAGTGCGGGCACGCGCTTAGCGATGTTCAGTTTGTTCCGGCACCTGTCGTGGTATGACCTTTTGGTTGGCCCTGATCCCAGCCATCTCAAAACGTACACAACAATCTATGGCCTCGAACTTGGCATTGAAAGTTTTTGGATCGCGATGATTATGGTCAACGGTTTGATCGTTGCTTTGCCGTTTTTCGCAACGCTCATAGTGTTCTGTCACGCAGTCTCTAAGGCTGCACAAAGGGCACCGGCCGTGTGGGTTTTTGTGAGTTTCTTCGCAGTCGCATCCGCGTCCCTGTCGTTGTCAGCAAAGACGCCAGACTTCGCCATACTGGTTGCTGTGATTTTGATTTTGTTTCGCAAGCCTTGGCAAGAGACAACAGATTATGTTCTGCAACCGACACTCTCCGCGCAACTTGCACTGCGCTAAAGATCAAGCATATATGCTGGTCACCCGGTAACGTTTTGAGAAACGGTGATATTGCCAGATGTAGGGGCAGTTTTGGCTAAGTCAGGGCCGTGAGGAACCGAAAGCTTGGCGGTGCGTATTGCACCGTCTTGCGAACCAGTGATGAGATTCCCAGTGATGAGCGCTGGTCCCAAGCCCGATCCGGAACTGACCAAAACACCGATCTTTGCATTGCGAATAATATTTTGTGCGGCAATGATATCGCGGCGGTAGTCGCCCCAGCCCAAAGCAAGTCCGCAGCTCGGTGCATTTTCAATGACGTTATTTGACACCACGCCGTCTGCTTCAACGGAAATGCCGACACCGCGTTTGTCGACGGGTTCAAATTCGCGACGTTTGAGATTGCGAATGAGGTTTCCGGTGATGGTTGCTAAGCGACCGCCCCTCTTGAAGTTGGTCACCGAAATGCCTGCGGCTGC
>JAHZKN010000185.1 GCA_022600335.1 Alphaproteobacteria bacterium | reverse complement strand
TGGCAATATCAACCAAGACAATGCTGGTGGCGAGTGACGTCAGATTAAATGCTGAAGCCAGTGCCCATAGGGTTGCTCGTCGTTATGGGTGAAGACCCAGTTTCGGTTGTCTTGCAAACTCAGCTTTGAGGTTATTTTCTCTGGTGTGCGGGAATGCCGTTATTGGCTATTAGAAGAAACCACCTGTGATGGCGCGATTGATGTAATCACTGGGGCGGGTTGCGCGGTTCCGAGCCGCACGTCTATCGCCGGGACGTCGACGTGTTACCACCGGTTGCGGTGGAGCGAGGTGATCACGGCCTTTCGCAATGCGGCTCCATTGCCCGTTTAAGGCCTGGCGGATGCGTTTCTCATGGCCGTAGATATCGCGAAATGTTGTGACCCGACCATCCTCCTGAACCCAAGCTGTGAAATAGACAAGATGTATGGGGATGCGGGTTTCAATTTTAATGGCGTTCCGGTTGGGGCCAGAGGCGATGAGCTCATTGATGTGTGCTGCATCCCAACCCTTGTCTTCATCGAGCAATAAATGTGCGAGTTTGACAGGGTTTCTCAGACGCAGGCAGCCGTGGCTTAGCGTGCGCCTCTTATAACGGAACATGTACTTGTCTGGCGTGTCATGAATAAAAATCGTGTGTTGGCTTGGAAATGAAAACTTGACCTTACCCATGACGCTTTTGCGTCCGGGCGGTTGCACAACTTCATAGTTGCGAATGTCCTCCTTGTGCCAGTTAAGGCGACGGTAGTTGACCGGTTTTCCATCTTTAGTCTCCAATTGAAGGCCGTAGGAGCGCATCAACCCACCACCGCGTTTCAAGCTGGGCCATAGCTCCCTGACTTTGATGGACTCGGGCACGCGCCACATGGGGCGCAGCACAATATGTTTCAGCGTGCGGCTAAAAATGGAAGACTGTTTGCTGACTTGGCCGACAACCACGCGTTCGCGGTAAAGCGTTTCACCATTCTTTTTCAATGACAGCATGTACTCAGGAATATTGGCCAACACATGCACGTCACCAAGATCGTCCCACATCCAGCGCCACTGCTCCATATTCGCTTTGAGCACGTCAGCGGATGCCTTGGCGCGTTTGTTAAGCGCGCGCGCAGTATCAAAGTCTAAACTCCCATCGGCGGGAGCCACGCCTGCTTGGTCTTGGAATTGGCGCACGGCGGCTTCGAGTGCAGCGTCAAACAGCTCAGGGTTGTCATTGTTGCTTGGTGGTGCGCGCCCAAGGCGTTTGCGCAAGATCACAATGCGCTTATCGGTTTGACCACGGTTGAGAGAGTCACGTCGCTTAAGTCTTAGTTTGGTGCGACTGGGCGCGCGGACGCTCAAATAGGCGCGCCGCAATTTCTGAAACTGATCGTGCTGCGGGTGCAAGCTCACCAGATACCGGGCCGCATCGTCTGCGTCTGCTAAACCTCGCAACACATCTTGCGGAGGCAACAACTGTGGCGCGCGGTTGAGATGTGAGTTCAACATTTTTGACGGACTCATGATCCGTCCACCGCGGGCATGACGGGCATAAAGCAACGCTGCACGCGTGAGCTGTACTTCAAGGCGCGCCTGCTGTTCCTTGCTAAGGGGTTTGTCGGCAGGTGTCGTCTTAGGGAGTACAAAAGCGGTTGGATCAAGCCCCCAGGCATCACCATTTTTGATTTCAGCAATCAATGCCCGGCCGCGGTCATTGAAGCCGGTGTCAGATATCCAGAGCAGGCCGTCGTTGTTGTCATTGTAAAATGCCTTAAGAGCGGTATCGTCTGCTTTGTCCTCATCAGTTGGGCCCATCGGCTGGGCGGTGATAGCCGCACCGATTGCCTGTTTGATTGGTGAGACCTGAGGATCAATGGCCCCTGTCGTGAGGTTAGAATTTGATGGGCTGTTCAGGGCGGCTGGTTCATCAACAACCGGCCAAGGTAAGCGGCTCTCGGCTAAGGCCGCCGGGAGCGTTCCAAGTAGCAAAGTCGCGACGATCACCGTACACCGGGTTTTGCGCATCGGGTTTTTCCTCAACAGCTGAGATCTCGCGGTTTGCTGCATCCCATTTTGCGACCGCGGTGGCTTCATCGTGGCATTTTTCGCGTGATTCGAAGCCTTCGCAGCGCGTGCTTTCCCGTCTTTCCCCAGCCATGCAGTGTTGGCTCGGTCTTCAGGAGGGACCGTGTGGATCGCGCGAAGGGCGTCTGGCTGTGGCACTTTTGCACTCGGCACTGGGTGTCGGGGCATCTTATACTGAGATTTAGTCAATGTATTTGGAGTGCCGGTCGGGTGCGTTTTCGTCGCCAGAGTTGGATCGCAAGAGTGACGGTTGTGAGCTTGCTGCTCAAACTGGCGGTCGCAGCGCTACATATGCCGTTGGCGCTGGCAGCGAGTCCAGGCATTGAACCCGGTGCACATCCAAGCGCTTCGAATACCACTCTCACCCAAGTCGTCATCTGTACGCCGACGGGCCTGCACACGCTGACCCTGGATGGTGATGGCAACCCGGTTGATGCGCCATCGGCTCCCAGCATGGCTCCTGAGTGTGGGCTGTGTTCGGTTCTGAATGTTGGACTGAACACAACCTTGCCTGAAGCGTCTGTACTAGCAGCGCCGGTGCAGACAACTGCAAGCGTAGCCAAGTCACACGATGCTGTATGCCATCCTGAGCCCCTTCGGCTTGCCCATGGCTACGACCCTCCGATCCTCTGATTGCAAACCCTTTCTTATCTGATCCAGTGATTGCTGCACCGTTCAGTGTGGTGACTCTGTTGGCATCAGACTGCATTGCAATTTGAGTTCCGGAGACACCTGAAATGACACGTCCCTTTGCCGAGCCGCTAAGACTCTGTGTAGTCGTCGCGTTTTGCGCCGCTACCCTGTCTGTGCACGCACAGGACCATGACCACGCGGCGCATGGCGAGCACCAACATCACAACACCAGCGCTGCTAAAGAAAGTGCTGCGGCGCCAGGGCAAGACATGGCGCACCAGCATGACCATCTGACAGACGAACCGATTGGTGTCATGGGGAGTCACATGCACAAAAAAGGCAGCTGGATGTTCTCCTACCGCTTCATGCATATGAATATGGAGGGCAATCGCGATGGGACGACAAATCTGTCACCCGCCACGATCGCGGCAACCGTACCCAACCGCTTTTTTGGTCGCCCAATGCAGCCGGCAACGCTGCGTGTTGTGCCAACCAAAATGACCATGGACATGCATATGTTCGGTGCCATGTATGCGCCAACAGATGTCCTGACACTCATGGGTATGGTCAATTACATCGAAAAAGACATGGATCATCTAACGTTCTTTGTTCCCATGGCAGGCGGCGGCATCGGCAGCTTTAACACGAGGTCACAAGGGTTTGGCGATACGAAAATAACTGCGCTGTACCGATTGCATGAGGATTCCATCCATCACCTGCATATCAATCTGGGATTGAGCTTGCCGACCGGCAGCATCACACAACGAGACGATGTTTTAACTCCGCTCAACACTCGGCCCAACCTGCGTCTGCCGTACGCGATGCAGCTTGGCACAGGGACCTTCGATCTATTGCCAGGTCTCACATACACAGGGCGCAAGGGTGCCATGTCATGGGGCGCGCAATATCGCGCAGAAATTCGGCTCGAAGATGAAAACGATGAGGGTTACGCTTGGGGCGACAAGCACGGGGTGACAGGCTGGGTTGCCTATAAATGGGCACCGTGGATATCCACGTCGCTGCGGTTTGATGCGACGACCCAAGACAGTATCGATGGGATTGACCCGAATATTGTCGCACCGGTGCAAACCGCAGACCCTGACAACTACGGTGGTGAACGCGTTGACGCGTTTTTCGGTGTCAATCTCACCGGTCAGTCCGGTGCACTCGACGGGCACAAGTTGGCGCTTGAAGTCGGGGCTCCGATCTACCAGGACCTCAATGGGCCACAATTGGAAACAGACTGGTCACTGACGCTAGGTTGGCAAAAAGTTTTTTGACCTGTGTATCGAAATATATTCGGAGCAACAAAAAAAAAGGCGGTGCACGCGGCGCCGCCTTTCTTTCATGCGTTGAAAAATCGAAGTTTGTAGCACGACGTGTCAGGCGCGCTTGATCAACCTCAAAATAAAGATCAGCAAACATGCGCCAATCACAGCATTGATGATCAATCCTAGAATGCCACCGCCGATATAAACGCCAAGCTTTGGCAGCACGATACCGGCAAGGGCAGCACCGACGATGCCAACGATGATGTCACCAACGAGACCAAACCCGCCGCCCTTCATAATTTGACCGGCAAGCCAGCCTGCAATGGCGCCGACAGCGAGCCAGATGAGTAGTGAAATAGGATCCATGGACATTGCCTCCCGTGTTGGAGATCGCCACGCCGAATCGGCTTGGCACACCAACTATCGGCGTGTCACGGGCGGCTGACAACGGGGCAAGCTTCAATTTTGCGCACACGACAACGTGGGGCGGGAATTGACCAAGCGGCGTCAGCCACTTAGACACAATGGCACGTAAGTGATCTGGGGATAGCGGGACCCTAGAGCAGCCGGAATTGGCTGAGCTTTCGGGCCTGCGGTTGTTAGTGAACGGTGTGTTCGGCCAAGATTGATGATGCAGTGGCGGCGGGCACCCCGGTGTTGGCGCAAAAACGGGAAGCGCTCGAAGTCGCAGCGGGCTTGTATCGCATAAGGGGACCATATGAGGGGATTGATGCGGACACTGAGTCTTGGCCTTGTCCTATTTGCGTTCTGGCTAGCGCTTTCTGGACATTATACGCCGTTCCTCATTTCGGTTGGTGGTGTGTGTGTGGTTTTCTGCTTATGGATCGCGCAACGCATGCAGGTGCTGGATCCAGAGGGGCATCCGATCGGCATGTTACCTGGCACGCTGACCTATTATCCGTGGTTAGCTTTTGAGATCCTAAAATCTTCACTCGCGGTGGCAAAGATTATTCTTGCGCCAAGTCTGCCCATCTCCCCAACAATGACAACAGTTACGGCTCGTCAGAAAACACCAGTTGGCATTGCGACGTTTGGCAACTCCATCACTTTGACGCCGAGTACGTTGACGACTGGGATTAGCGGAAATGAGATCACGATCCATGCTTTGACGCGGGAAGCTGCCAATGATGTGCAATCTGCGCGCATGAATAGTCGCGTTACTCAGTTTGAAGGGCGTACATGATGTTTATGATGGCAACATTGGCCGTATTGATCGCCATGGCATTGGTTGTTATTCGCGCCATGCGTGGGCCAACAGTGTTTGACCGCGTTCTCGCAGGCAATGTCATTGGCACGTTGGCAATCTTACTGCTCGCGGTCGTTGGTTTTTTAATGGGACGACCGGAATGGCTTGATATCGCCTTGACCTACGGCCTCCTGAATCTCATTTCAACGCTCGCGGTTTTAAAATTCTTCCGCCACGGCGATCTAGCTTTCCTACCTAAGGAGGCACCAAAACAATGACGTTGGAATTGTTGATTCAATCCGCCAGCTGGGTGTTGCTGGTTGTGGGAAGTGTCTTTGTTGTCATCGGTGCGGTTGGGCTCTTGCGCATGCCTGACATCTACACGAGATTGCATGCGGCAAGTTTGATTGAAACGCTAGGTGCTGGCTGCCTGCTGCTGGGGCTTATGCTGCAAGCTGGCGCGACGTTGGTCACGCTCAAACTAGTAGCGATTTTTCTTTTGTTTTTGTTTACCGCACCCGTCGCGACGCATGCGGTGGCACAAGCTGCGCTGCACCAGGACATTCAGCCGCGTCTTGCTGAAGATCGACGCACTCAGGTAGATGCACCTCCAGAAAGAGAAGGTGCGTAATGGAAGCCTATATTTTGATGGCGCTGTTGGCGTTGTTGGCCGCGATCACGATCGCCATTGTATTTCAGCGCAGTTTATTTGCAGTTGTTATCTTGGCCGGCATCTACAGTTTTCTCATGGCAACTGTAATGATTGTTTTGGATGCTGTTGATGTTGCAATGACAGAGGCGTCTGTTGGTGCAGGGATCTCAACGGTTGTCTTTTTGGCGACGCTGCATTTGACGCGCGCACGCGAATATCCAAGACCCCGCTCAGTCATGTTGCCACTCTTTGTGTCCTCCGTTGTGGCCGCTGTGTTGGTTTGGGGCACCTTTGAGTTGCCGCGGTTTGGCGCCGCGGAGACACCCATACACCAGCACATCGCACCGCACTATTTGAAAGAGGCAAAACGCGAAACCGGCGTGCCCAACGTGGTCACCGCCGTTTTGGCGGATTATCGAAGCTTCGATACGCTTGGTGAGACCACGGTGATCTTCACAGGTGGAATCGGAATCCTTGTCTTGCTGCGTGGGCGCCGGCGCAAACGCGGCGAGGACAAAGACGCCGTCGATCCGGGAGTCCGCGACGCATGAAACATGATGTGATTTTGCGCATCGGCGCCAAGTTGATCCTGCCATTCATTTTGCTATTTGCTTTCTATGTGCAGTTTCATGGCGACTATGGTCCTGGCGGTGGATTTCAGGCTGGCGTGATGAGTGCAGGAATGCTGATCTTGTATTCAATCGTTTTTGGCAACGATGCGTTGAATCGGGTAGCGCCGCGCGCTGTTGTAGAACGCTTTGTCCCCATCGGGGCCTTGCTCTTTGCAACTGTTGGCCTTGCAGGCCCGTGGGCAGGCAAGCGGTATCTCGATTACACGCCATTGGCGCATGATGTCGTTCACGCTCGTGAATGGGGCATATTGTTGGTCGAGGTCGGTGTGTTCATCACAGTCGCGGCGACGATGACAACAATCTACTATGCGTTTACCGAACGGGGGCAGACATGAGCCTTGCGTCGGACTTTGTCAGTCATCACAATTATTTTGTTACCATTTTGTTGATGGTTTCAGGCCTCTATATTGTGATCGCCAGTGGCAATATGATCAAAAAACTAGTTGGGCTGAGCCTCTTTCAAACATCAGTTTATTTGCTCTATTTGACGCCTGCCAAGATCGTCGGTGGAACAGCGCCAGTCTTAGACGATAAGTTTGCCGTCTACTCCAACCCGCTGCCGCATGCTTTGATCCTCACAGCGATTGTTGTTGGTATCGCAACGATCTCCCTTGGCCTGGCGATTGTAACGCGCATCTACGAAGTTTACGGTACCATTGAAGAAGACGAAATTTTCTCGTCAGACGGGGAGATATGAGCGCACTCGAGCCGCATCTTCCCGCGCTGCAGGTTGTGCTGCCGCTGATTGGCGCCATGCTGTGTGCACTTGTTCGTTCCGGCAGGTTGGCATGGGGCATTACCCTTCTAACGACCGCGCTGACAGCCGTGAACGCGCTAGCACTCGTTGGCGCGGTGATGCGTGCCGGCGAACCGATTTCTTACGTCTTGGGTGGCTGGTCAGTGCCGATTGGCATTGAATACCGGGTTGATCAGCTCAACGTTTTTATCATTGCGTTGGTTGCTTTGCTTGGCGCGATCATTTTGCCCTATGCCAAGCGTAGCGTCGCTCATGAAATTCGCGCGGACGTGCAATTCGGTTTTTACACGATGTATCTATTGTGTTTGGCCGGCTTGTTCGGCATCGCCATAACGGGAGATGCCTTCAACGCATTTGTGTTCTTGGAAGTGTCATCGCTGGCAACGTATGTGATGATTGCCATGGGGCGACATCGCCGCGCACTTCTCGCCTCGTATCAGTACCTCATCATGGGCACAATTGGTGCCACGTTTTATGTCATCGGCATTGGGCTATTGTACGTTGTCACCGGCACATTGAATTTTGCCGAAATCGCAACGCGTTTGCCCGGCCAGATGGCAGAATTTGGCCGTCCGATTGCAGTTGCCTTGTCATTTTTGACCGTCGGCATTTGTTTGAAGCTAGCGCTGTTTCCACTGCATGTGTGGCTGCCCAACGCATATGCCTATGCGCCGTCCGTTGCGACCGCGTTGTTTGCCGGCACCGCGACGAAGGTGGCGATTTACTTGCTCGTCCGCATCTTTTTTTCCGTCTTTGGTATCGAGATCAGCTTCCAGACAATGCCAGTGAGCG